>CALMAP010000323.1:8463-11320 GCA_937859825.1 uncultured Terriglobus sp.
AGGCGCACCGCAGCAGCCTGCATGGCGGCGGCGAACCCTGCAAGTTCGTCGGACGTCTCGCGCCGATCGTGCAGCGCGGTGAGCAAGGAGGCGATCTGCTCCTCGGCCCAGTCGCCCTGCAGCAGCGCAGCCATCAGCGTCTGCGCATCATCGTGCGAGAGGCTTTCGCCGGTCCTGAGCACTGCCTCAAGCGCTTCCCTGCCGTCCATCGATCCATTCTCGCAGAGCGAGCATCACGGCAGTTTCATTCGATTACCGCACGGGTGTGCGACATTCGTTTGCCGCTCGTACTTACCGTTCCGTACCATCTTTGGGTTCCGCGAAGAACGCGGTGGAGCGCTGCCCGCATGAAGATTCACGAGTACCAGGCGAAAGAAATCCTGAGTAGATACGGTGTTCCCGTAACAGAGGGTTAGATGGTCACCACGCTGGAACAGGCCGATACCGAAGCCAAGAAGCTCTTCAGTGCGGGCAATCCCGTGGTCGTGGTGAAGGCGCAGATTCATGCCGGAGGCCGCGGCAAGGGCGGCGGTGTCAAGGTCGTAAAAGACCTGGAAGCGGCGAACACTGCGTCCAAGGCAATTCTGGGCATGCAATTGGTCACGCACCAGACCGGACCGCAGGGCCAGAAGGTGCAGCGCCTGCTGATCGAGCAGGGTTCCGCGATTGAACGCGAGCTGTACCTGGGCATCGTTCTGGACCGCGCCACCAGCAAGCTCACACTCATGGCCTCCAAAGCAGGCGGCATGGAGATTGAGGAGGTTGCCGCGAAAGACCCGGACGCCATCTACAAAGAGCCGATTGAACCGGCCATCGGCTTACAGCCATGGCAGGCACGCAATCTCGCCTTCAAACTCGGCCTGAGCGGGCCGCAGATCAACCAGGCCGTCGGCTTCATGTCGGGTCTGTATAAGGCCTTCACGGAGACGGACTGCTCCCTGATGGAGATCAATCCGCTGGTCACCACCAAGGACGGCAAGCTGCTCGCGCTGGACTGCAAGATCAACTTCGACGACAACGCGATGTACCGCCATAAGGACCTGAAGGAACTTCACGACGTTGCGGAGGAAGACCCTCTTGAAGTCGAAGCCAGCAAGGACTCGCTGAACTACATCAAGCTGGACGGCAGCATCGCCTGCATGGTGAACGGCGCGGGCCTCGCCATGGCGACCATGGATATCATCCAGTACAGCGGCGGTTCCCCAGCCAACTTTCTCGACGTGGGCGGCGGTGCCAACCAGCAGCAAATTGAAGCAGCATTCGCCATTTTGCTTGCGGACAAAAACGTCAAGTGCATTTTCATCAACATCTTCGGCGGCATCCTGCGCGTGGATGTGCTGGCGACGGCGGTTGTGGCCGCTGCGAAGAACCTGAATGTGCAGTTGCCGCTTGTACTTCGGCTTGAAGGCACCAACGTTGAAGAAGGCCGCAACATTCTCGCCGATTCCGGAATTAAGTATGCCGTCGGGGAAACGATGGCAGAAGCGGCTAGATTAGCTGTGAATGCTGCTCAAGAGCAGGCACTGGGCACTGGCCGTGAGTGAGATCAAGTCTTACCGTGACCTGCTGGTGTGGCAGCGGAGCATGGACCTGTGTGCGGCAGTGTACGAGTTGACGAAGCATTTTCCGCCGGATGAGCGCTTCGGTCTTACCTCACAGCTGCGGCGCGGCAGTGTCGCCATTCCGAGCCACATCGCGGAAGGTTATGGCCGGATGAACACAGGAGATTACCGTCGCTTTCTCACGATGGCATTTGGATCGCTCATGCAGGTCGAGACGCAGCTTCTGCTTGCGGAGCGCTTTGAACTCGCTTCGGTCAAGAGTTCTCTGGTGCAGTGCGACGAGCTGGGTCGCATGTTGAACAGTTTGATTTCCAAGATCGTCTAGTGCCGAGTGCCTAGAAAAGGAGAACCATGTCCGTTCTTGTCGATAAGCATACGCGGTTGATTGTGCAAGGCATTACCGGCCGCGAGGGCACCTTCCACGCCAAGGGCTGCGCGGAGTACGGCACAAACGTAGTTGGCGGTGTGACGCCCGGCAAGGGCGGAACGACGCACGAGGGCTTCCCTGTCTTCAACACGGTGGAAGAAGCAGTGAAGGAGACCGGCGCGAATGTGACGGTCATCTTCGTGCCGCCACCATTTGCCTCGGACGGCATCCTTGAGGCCGTAGCGGCAGAGGTCCCGCTGGTGATCTGTATTACCGAGGGCATTCCGACGCTGGACATGGTGAAGGCGTGGGAGGTCGTGAAGAACTCCAAATCAAGGCTGATCGGCCCGAACTGTCCAGGTGTAATTTCGCCGGGCAAGGCTAAGGTCGGCATCATGCCGGGGCGTATTCATAAGGAAGGTTCCGTCGGCATCGTGTCTCGTTCCGGGACACTGACCTATGAGGCCGTCTACCAGCTCACGACGCGCGGCATCGGCCAGTCCACGGCCATCGGCATCGGCGGTGACCCCATTATTGGGACCAACCACATTGCCGCGCTGAAGCTGCTAAATGAGGACCCCGAGACCGAGGCGATCATCATGATTGGCGAGATCGGCGGCACCGCAGAAGAAGCTGCGGCCGAGTACATCAAGCAGCACGTAAAGAAGCCGGTCGTTGGCTTTATCGCCGGGCAGACAGCGCCGCCGGGACGCCGCATGGGCCATGCCGGTGCCATCATCAGCGGCGGGGAAGGCACGGCGGAGAGCAAGATGGCTGCCATGGCAGAGGCCGGTATTCATGTGGTGAAGTCCCCGGCGGAGATCGGCGCGACCATGGCACAGGTGTTGGGCAAAGCGTAACGGTTCTGGGCGGATCGGCAGGTCAGTGATGGGGCAACCGCCAAGGTTTTGGCAGGAATGTTTTTAGG
>CALMAP010000323.1:11376-12301 GCA_937859825.1 uncultured Terriglobus sp.
ATGTGAAGGCGGTGGGTAACAGGCATGAGCACCAATTCTCCCATCTCGAACGTGATGCGCTCGGAACACAGTTGGTTAAGCGACGTCGTGCTCGATCAGGCGGATATTGCAATTTATGCCGTGGACGCGCAGGGTTTATGCACCCGGTTCAATCGTGCGGCGGAGCGGCTGCTGGGCTATACCGCAACCGAGGCACTCGGCCAGAACATGCACACGCTCATTCACAGTTGCTACCCGGATGGAACGCCCTACCCGGAGAGCGCTTGCCCGCTGATGTTGGCACGTGCGTCGAAGCACACAATGACAGACCTGGCTGAGGTGCTCTGGACGAAGTCTGGTGAACCACTGACGGTAGAATGCTCTGCTGCTCCTTTGCATACGGATGACAGGTCGGGCGCCGGTGCCGTGATCACGATCAAAGACGTACGGGACCGCCACCGAGCGGAAGAGCGTCACCGAGCGAATCTTAAAGAGCAGACGGAGGCGTTGCGTCAGCGCGATGCCGCGGCCCGTATCGAACGTGAGCTTGCCGAAGCCGAAACACGCCGCCAGCGCGACCTTTCCTTGCAGGTGGAGCAGACCGCGGCAGAGCAACTGCGTCGGCAGCAGGAGCTCATCTCTGCAGTTGCGGAGATGGCGCCAGTTGGCATTGCCGTTCTGGACAACAACCTGAAGTACCAGTGGCACAACCTGTGCTACCAAAAATTCCTGCCCGCGCAAGAACCGATCCCAGAAACGCCAAGGCACCATGGTCAGAGCGGTCAGCCTGTCAGCGAAGCAGACGAGCTTATTGAGAAGATCCTGCGGGACGTAAAGGAGACTGGGAAGCAGCATACAGCCGATGAATTCCTGCTCACCGGCAGAGATGGCTCGCACAGCTTCTGGCGTTGGTCAGTCAGCCGGCTTGGCGAGTACGGTTTTGTGG
>CALMAP010000324.1:0-5589 GCA_937859825.1 uncultured Terriglobus sp.
GTAGTGTCTTGTTCGTCTTCCGCGCGGTAGCCGGGTTGCTGCCTGCCCTGATGCCGCACGCGCGTAAGCAGGTACTTTGTGTTGGCGCTCGCCTGCGGATACTCCGTCATGGTGAAGGTCATACCCGACTGTATGGTGCCGCCCTGGGAATCGCCGGAGGCGGTGAGCGAACCACTGTCATTCACGTCGCGCAGCATGTTCTGGAATTGCGTCTGCACCGTGGCGACTTTGCCATCGCTGCTGTCTGTCTTCAGGTAGGCCGAGGAGCCGTCGGCATAATCGTAGAACTCATGCGCGTTTGCGCCGAGTGCCGACTTTGTATCGGACTCCGCCGAACTTGCGGAAACCGCGTATTGAGAAAAGCGGTAGTCCCAGAAGTTGTGCTTGCCGGTAGTGAGTGCCGAACGCGTCACAAAACGGGAGATGACCGGTTCATAGAACCCCTGCGAACGTTCACGATTCGGCTGATAGCGAAACGCGGACGCGGTATCGCAGGGGGGCAGTTGAGCAGAGGCGTCCGCCAGCACCAAGGTGTGGTCTGAGGTCATGTGCGTGAAATAGAAGAAGATGCCGTGCTGCGCGAGCAGCCGTGAGACGAAGGCGAAATCCGTTTCGCGGTACTGTGTGCAATAATCCAGCGCCGTGTATGTCGCCTGAGTATCGTCAGTGGGTGTGATGCTGTAGGTGGTCAAAACCTCTTTTACGATGTCCACCACGGTTTTATTCTGAAAGACCCGGGTCTGCGTATTCAGCGTAAGCAGCCACAGAGCGGGGACGACGCGCAGGTTGTACGAATCGAAATCGGTATCGCCGCCCATGGCCTCAAGGCTTGCGACCATGCCATTAAAGTTGCGCAGCGTGCCGCTGTCGTCCACCTGCATTGCGAGCGTGATGCGCTTGCCAATTAGATCGCCGGGAGCCACAGCGGTGCCTGCGGCAGACAGCACGCGCAGGTTCAGGTCGAACAGTTCCGAGATACCTTCCGAAAAATAGAAGGAGTCCGGCAACAGAACGTTTGCCCCGAGCGGAGTGGTCAGGGAGAGCAGTCGGTCCGTCTGCGCAAAGCTCGGCATGAAAGGAAGTGCGCCTCCGGTGCGTTTCGAGGTTGAGACGGGGCGCGTCCAGAAGACACGCCCTGTCAGGCTTAGGCTACCGCCGTTGCGGCAGTTTCAGGTGTTGTCGATGCAGCATCCCACGTGTAGCTGAAGTCGCCTTCCGACGAAACTCCTACTTGAATGCTTTCAGTCTGCTTACCTTCTGCCATGCGGCCAAGCAACTCGCGCGAGATCTCCGGCAGCATGGTGTTTGAAAGAATATTGTCCACGTTGCGCGCTCCGCTTTCCACCTCGGTACAGCGCGCGGCAACGGCGTTCAGAAGTTCGTCATTGTAGGTGAACGCAACCTTATGGTTTTCCTGCAAGCGCTTTTGGATCTTGCGCAGCTTCAGGCGAATGATCTGTTTCAGCGCTTCGTCCCGCACGGGCAGGTAAGGCACGATCAGCATGCGGCCGAGGAACGCGGGCTTGAAGACCTTGTCCAGCTCCGGCTTGATGGCGGCGACTAGCGCGTCAGGGCACGGCATCGTCTCGGGGTCGGCGGTCAGCTTCATCATGGTGTCCGTCGCGGCGTTGCTGGTCAGGAGGATGACGCAGTTCTTGAAATCGATCGAGCGGCCCTCGCCGTCTTCCATGTTGCCCTTGTCGAAGACTTGAAAGAAGAGTTCCAGCACGTCCGGGTGCGCCTTTTCGACTTCGTCGAGCAGAACAACCGAGTAGGGCCGCCGCCGCACCGCCTCGGTCAGCACGCCGCCCTCGCCGTAGCCCACGTAGCCCGGCGGCGATCCCTTCAGCGTGGACACGGTGTGCGCTTCCTGGAACTCGGACATGTTGATAGCGATTAGGTTGCGCTCGCCACCGTAGAGCAGGTCGGAAAGTGCAAGCGCTGTCTCTGTTTTGCCGACGCCGCTGGGGCCGACCAGCATGAAGACGCCGACCGGCTTGCCTGGATCGTCGAGCCGCGCACGCGACGTAATGATGCGTTGCGCGATGGAACCCATCGCGTGGTCCTGCCCGATGACCCGCTTTTTCAGGTGCTCGTCCAATTGCAGGACGGTCTCGATCTCGTCCTTCACCATCTTGCCGACCGGGATGCCAGTCCACGCGGAGATGACCTCGCCGACCACATGGCCATCGACCGCAACGCGCATCAGGCCGCTGTCGCCCTGAATCGTCTCAAGCTCGCTTTCAAGCGCCGAGAGCTGCTGCAATGTCGCTGGTTCAGCGCCGTCCTTGCTTTCACCGCCGGGATTCTCCAGCTTCTGGCGCACAGCGCGTATACGCTGTACCAAGTCCAGTTCCTTCTTCCACCGCTCGGTCAGTGAGGCCAGATCTGCCTGAGACTCCGTGAGATGTTCCTCGATCTCCTGCAGCCGTTCGGCATGGTTCGCGCCGGTCAGCTCTTCACGGGAGAGCACACGCTTCTGGGTTTCAAGGTCGGCGATGCGGCGGCCCGCGTCTTCAACAGCAGCTGGGGTGGTGTTCTGCTCGAGAGCGAGACGCGCGCATGCGGTGTCCAGCACGCTTACCGCCTTATCCGGCAACTGCCGGCCCGCCATGTAGCGGTGCGAGAGACGCACGGCACTCGTCACGGCCTCGTCCATCACGCGCAGGCCGTGGTGCTTCTCCATCGCGCCCACGATGCCGCGCAGCATGGTGGCGCACTGCGTCTCGGAGGGCTCCTCAACCTTCACGACCTGAAAGCGACGGGTGAGGGCGGGGTCCTTTTCAAAGAACTTCTTATATTCCGACCAGGTGGTGGCGGCGATGGTGCGCATCTCGCCACGCGCCAGCGCCGGCTTCAGCAGGTTGGCGGCATCGTTCTGCCCGGCCTGGCCGCCCGCGCCGATCATGGTGTGCGCCTCGTCGATAAAGATGATGACCGGATGCGGTGAGGACTTCACTTCCTGGATCAGGCCCTTGAGGCGGTTCTCAAATTCGCCCTTTACACTTGCGCCAGCCTGCAGCAGAGCGAGATCGAGCGTATGCAGTTGCACGTTCCTGAGCGGAGGCGGCACGTCTCCTTCGGAGATACGTAAAGCGAGGCCCTCCACCACGGCGGTCTTACCCACGCCGGCCTCGCCGGTGAGGATTGGGTTGTTTTGGCGCCGACGCATCAGGATGTCGATCACCTGACGGATCTCGCTGTCGCGCCCGAGCACGGTGTCGATCTTGCCTGCCTTGGCGTTTGCAGTCAGGTTTACGGTGTACTGGTCAAGGTGCGGCGTCTTGGTGGGCGCCTTCGGACCGCCCTCGGCTGAGCCTTCTCCAGCTGCCCCGGTCACCGGCTGCTTGAGCGCGGCCTGCTCTTCCGAGGAACTTGAAGTAACGGCGCGGAAGTCTTGCCGCAGACCTTCTACGGGAATCTTCTGCAGTTCCTTGCCGATGTCGCGCGTAGCGCGGGCAAGCTCGTCGTTGGTCAGCAGTGCCAGCAGCGTGAAGCCAGTGCGGATCTCGCCCGCGTCGTAATCGATGGAGCCGATCGCCCAGGCTTCTGTAAACATCTTCAGCAGCATGGGGCTGAAGGCAGGGCTGCGCGCATTGCCGGTCTTCAGGTGGTCCAGGCTGCGGGTCAGTTCGGCCTGCAGGCGCGACTGGTCTACGCCGTATTGCTTCAGGATCAGCGGCACGTCGGTATCGGGGCTGTCGAGCAGCTTCAGCAGGTAGTGCTCGATCTCGATGTCGTAATGCGTGCGTGACATGCAAAGGCCGGCAGCGCCTTCCATGGCGCGTCGCGTGGGCCCATTCAGTTTTCCAATCAGCGACTTCAGATTCAGGGGCATTCGTACATTTCCTCTCTCAAGAAAACTTCAATCGAGCCGGTAGGTCGCTTCGTCCGGATCACGGGCGAAGGGCTTGTTTTTGATCCAGCTTGCAAAGCCCAGCCGGGCCATCTGGCTCTGGTCCGGCGTGAGCATTACGGGCGGTACTTCGTTCCGCTGCAACACAAGCTGCACGACGAAGTCGAATTCGCGGCGGCCATAGAATCGCAGCCATGTGGTCAACTGCTCATGCCCTTCTCCGCCGGGTAAGAACTGCAGGTAGCGCTCCAGCGGCATGGGCCCCAGCCGGACAGTGAGCGTGCCCTGCTGGTCCCAGACTTCGTCGCCCACGACCGTGGCAAAACCGAGACGTTCGCTGTCGCTCACGCCGTACTGCAGGATCGTGTGGTCCATCACCGGAAGCCGGTTCCATGTGCCTGTGAATTGTTGCACTTCGACGCTGACCTGAAAGTAGTCCGCGAGAATTTGCTTCAGCCCCTGCGATGTCCGCAGGTTCTGACTTAACAGACCCTCGTAGAAGAGCGCCGCCTCGTCCGCCACGGACATGCGGTTGCGCATGCCACCGGTACCCAAGCCGAGCAGGTCGTGCATCAGCCGTGTCACCAGGTCTTCTTCACCGCGCGACTGCTCATAGGCGATGTAAAAGCGGTACTGCTTCCAGCCGCGATAAAAGAGCGAGATGACGCGGTGATTGAAGATGTCAAAGAACTCGCCCATGGCGTGGTCCTTCGCGCGAACACGCTCCAACAGCATCTCCGTGTAGGGAGCGGGAAGCGGGCCGTTGATGGTGGAGAGGCCCATAAAATTCACGGCAAGGCGATCGGGCCGATCTTCCGCCTCCGTGTAGCTCTGGATTTCACTTGCGGGAAAGCTCAGGGAGGTGTGCGCGGCAAACCGCGCGACCTCATGCGCGGGCGCGACGAACAGTCCCACGGGCTTGCGTTCCGGGTGCAGGCGCTCAAGCAGACGCACCATTTGGAAGAAGCGCACCGACCAGGGATTGTCCCGCAGCATGCGCGCCAGCGCCATGTTCGCCCGTGCCGCGACCGGAGGCTCCTCAATCGCGGGAGGCAGCGGTGCGGGCGGATCTTCTATAGCAGTGGTCTGTTGCCAGCTCTCGGAGTCCATTCGCCAAGCACCTCCTTTCGCAGGCTCGTTGTTACGGAGAGTTGCGAAAAACTGTTCAACGAAGCATACAGCCCAAGGAACCTCTCGAGGACCGCCGCGAAAAGATAGGCACCCCCACCCGCAAACTGGCGCTCATCCATTTGCATTTCCACGCGGGTGCCTCGCACCGGAACGCTGCCCTGGTCGCCACGTACCAGCGCGAAATGCCGCCGGCTGGAGAGTCCGGTAAGGCTGCCAATCTGCGTTTCCAGGTGTGGCGACGCGCTGAAGTTATGCAGCCGCAGGATTTCCTGCAGCGCGGGCAAGCCCTCTTCCGAGATGGACAGGTGGTTGAGCGAAAGCTGCGAGATCAACCGCCACATCTGGCCCTTGCCGCGCGGCGGATCGTAGCTTGCCGTGGGACGATGCAACGCGCGAATGCTCTGCACCACGCCGAAGCCTTCCGCGTCGAAGTCGCCGTCAGGAGAGTTGAAGCTGAGCCGCGATGGCAGGTCATGATTGGTGCAGGTGCACTGCACGGTAAGCACCTCAGCATTCGGTTCGGAGAGGTTGCTGTCGATGTCCACGGTGGACAGATACATGTCCGAAGGCTGCCGCTCACCCAGCATGTTGTAGCGCCGTAC
>CALMAP010000324.1:5599-9824 GCA_937859825.1 uncultured Terriglobus sp.
GCGCCGTACCGCGTGCCAGAAGACGCCCTTGTTTGCCGAAAGACTTTGAAAACGGAACGCGTAGAGGGGATCCATCGCGGTGGTAATGCGTCGGCTGGGGCTGGTGGCGAGCACACGGTCGATGGAGAAGATTTCCATTACGTGCTGGTGGCGCGTGTCCGGGATAAGCCGGTATTCGTGCGTGGTCTGCGAGAGCAGAATCGGCTCGGCGGTATGTGGAAACAGATTAATGATGGGTGTGCAGCCCAGTCGCAGCGTGGATGCAGAGACGCCGACCTCAAGCACCTGCGAACGCTCGTGCCGGTCGAAGCGGGAGAGATAGATCAGGCATTCGACTTCGTTGGAAGCCGTAAGCCCCGCAAGCGCTTCGAGTCCGCGCACTTTAAAGAAAAGAAACTTCTCCGGGAAGCTGAAGTATTCCTGCAGAAGACGATGGCCGGCGAAGGACCGGCGCGAGTAGGGAAGCAGGCTCTCGTCTTCCCCGAAGCCGGAGGGCTCAAGACACGATGGCGCGAGTTCGATCTGCTGGTGCGGATGTCTGGGGTGCCGCAGCACGATGCGCATGCAGTTGCGTGAAAGCAACTCGTACAGGTTCATCGTGACGGTGTTGTCGCCCGCAAGATAGAACTGCAGGTCCTGCATTTTTAGCCCAGCGAGCGTGATGTCTTCATTCGCACGCAGAAGAATGCGCAACACCGCGGCCGCGCCGGGAACGCGCAAAGGCGAGGCAATCTGCTCTGGCTGACGGAAGACGCATTCCGCAACCGAGAGCGGCCACAGTTGCACCGGATACGCCGTGCGAAAACGGCATGGCATGCCTTCTACCGTGCGGCGCGTGGTCAGTTGCGTCGCGCGCGGGATGACGACGCCGGCACTTTGCTTGCCCTGCGAGGAGTCCACCTGGAACTCGGCAATCGACATGGCGGGCACAGGCCGCAGATAGTGCGGGTAGATCAGTTGCAGCAGGGCGGACGTGACTTCAGACAGATCGTCGTCGAGCCGCAAATGGACGCGCGCCGCGAGAAAGGCAAACGACTCGATCAAACGCTCGACGTGCGGGTCTTCGCAGCGGTCGTTCTCCAGCAGCAGCCGACTGGCCACGCGCGGGTACTTGCCGGCAAACTCCCCGCCAAGCTGGCGAAGGTAGGCGAGTTCCCGTTCATAGACTTCCAGCAGGTCTTCGCGCATGCCTGTCAGCTCACCGAGTACTCGCCACTGGTCAGGTCCAGAACGGTGTCAAAGGAAATCTCCTCGGGCGCGGGGTCGAGATCGATCTGGCCTTCAATGTGGAACCGTAACTGGCGACGGCTGCTGTCGTTGCCTTCGATGGTTACGTTGATGTTGATCAGCCGCGGCTCGAACGCCGCGATGCAGTCGTGCACCGCCTGTTGCAGCCTCTTGTGGGCGATGGTGGATGAGAGGCTGAGGGAACTGGTGTCGATCAGGCCATAATGAATGACGCTACGCGAGGCGAGCGGGAACCGCTCGATGCCCTCGATGGGCGAACGGCGAGTGTTAAGCAGCCACTCCATGTCACGTTTCAGGGACTCCCTCGTCTGGCGGAGCGACTGGGCGCGCGTTGTGGGCCAGTCCTCTTCGACAGTTAGCCTGTCCAGCAGGGACTGCGTTACCAGCGTCTCCATCGCTCGTGCCATTGGCTCTCCCTTCCTTACTTGATGTCCAGAGCCGCCGAAGGGTCGAGACGGCAGAGTCGCGTGAACAGGGCGTCACGCTCAACCTGTTCCATGCTGCCGTTCTGCGATCGCAGCAACAGCGCGATCGGTTTGGTGATCAGTTCGCCGGACTCCCAGCTTTCCAGATTGCGGCGCTCCATCTCTTCAATCAGTTCCCGCAGGATGGGTGTGGCCACTCCCGCATTTCCGCCGGCGAGACATAGCTCCGCAATCTGCATGCGGCGGCTGTACCGCATCCTGCCGCTGGATTGCTGTGCCGCATCGCGTGCAAGCAGGGCCGTGGCTGCGCCAAGCTGCCCACCTGCGGCGAGCGATGCTGCTTCGAGAAAGGCATCGGGAGGGCCGTCCTGCGCGGCAACAGGAATCTGGATTGCGATGGGTGTTGGCGCAACTGGCTGCGGAGCGGCTGCGATAGGCGCAGGTTGGGCAAGTTGTTCCCCAGAGAGCACGGTCTCTTCGATCCACTGCTGCGTTTCCACATTGGCAAGCGGCGTGTCATCCATGAAGGTCAGCGTTGGGAGGCGCGGGTACTCAAAGAGCAGGCCGCGAACGGCAGTGACGATCATGGTCGCAAACGCCTGGTAGCCCATCTCCTTGGTGGCTGCCCACAGATAGCGGTGAACATCCAGCCATGTGCGGGCAGAATCATCCTTGAGCGCAGCCATGCTGCGCGTAAGCAGCTCGGACCAGGTCTTTTCGGCAAACGCCAGCTTGAGACCGGAACGCAACTCGCTGGAGGGTGCGGTCAGCACCTCGGGAGAAGGTACAGGGCCCACCCTGCGGAGCTCGCCCCAGCGGATGGCAGTATGCAGCAGGTAAGGCACGGCACTGCCGGGCCGCTCACCATGCATATATGCAGCGAGCGACTGGACAGCGGTCGACGCATCGTCCCAGCTTTGCGGTGCAGCCATGCCGCCACGTGGTGCCGCCGCCGCAGTTGGTGCCGCAGTCACAGGCGCGGCGGCAGGGGGTGGCGTGACCGGAGCAGCGGGTGCGACTGCCACAGGTGCTGCGGCCACAGGTTCGGGAACTGGTTCTGGTTCTGGCTCCGCTGCGACAGAATCGGGCTCGAGCGCCCGCTTGTCCGCAAGCAGGGAATTTACCAGGTTGTGGACTTCGTCCAGGCTGTCGCGCAGCTTGCGGTAGGAGGGCCCATCCTCTCCGTATTGCTCTTCGCAGTAGATTGCCAGGTCGTCCAGGACTTCACGGCTGCCCTGCAATTGTTCGTCGAGCGCGGCGTAAAAGTTCTTCGGGGTACCGGCTACACCTTCGTCCACGTCTTCTGACGTGAGATTGCCACGCTTGACTGCTTCCTGCCGTGCTTTCGTCTTCGCTTCGTTGTTCTCAGCATCCGCTTCGTAGCCAACGGCGCGGCCGGCCTTGTAACTGTGATAATTGATGCCGGACTTCGTGAGCGGCAGATCATAGACCAGTCCGGCATATCGGTTCGCTGCCCATTGCAGCGGCACCGCGCGCAAGCCCGCATCGCCCTCATCGATTTCAGGATAGATCGTGTCCCAGAATGTTTTTTGCAGATCGAAGAGCAAGGTCAGCACAGGGTGCACCATCCCCGCGCCTTCCATCTTGATGTATGCCTCGCCTAGCCATACCGCAAGCTGCAGGTCCTTGGTCTTGGTGGCAAGTGCTTCCCCTGCCAGTTTCACCACCAGCTTGGAGTCGGCGCGCTTAGCCTGGCGTTCCCAAGCACCGGAGGGCAGTGTGTTGTCCTCCTCGGTGCGGGCCTCCTTGACCTGGTCGAAGACCCGGTCATACTTCATGTTTTTTCCGGAGGGGTTGTCCCCGGAAATTGGATCGAGAAGACCTTCACGCAGCGGCATGGCTATACCTCCGAAGCGGTCTGGTCAGCTTCGGACCCGTCTGTCTGCGGCACAACAAAGTTCAGGTTGCGGATTTCAAGCAAGCCCAAGTCGCTTTGATCCGCAAGAAACACCTTTTGTCCTGCCGGCGTGGCTTCGCCGCTTGCGTCTTGCTGCCATACAGTGGTGCGGCCCAGCTTCACCGCATCGTCAGGGTGTTTCCACGACAAAGGCGCAAGTACCGGGAGAAGTACCTGCCCTAAGTCCTGCAATCGAAAGTCTTTCGTAGTGCGCAGAATGGCCGGGGCCCAGAGAAGATCACGCAGCCGGGTGGGCGCGTCGATCTCGACACTTTCGATGTACCGGAAGGGAATCCACGTGTAGCTACCGGCGATAAAAACTTCAAGATTTGCGCCCATGCGCTCGTCTTCGTCTGCGAAAGCGGTGAATGCTTCGCCGTTGCAGGTGCCTGCGGGAGAAGCTACGCCGGAGTTCAGCGGCAGTTCGCCCTTGGCAAACATGTCTTCGCGCGTGCGCTGCGCGTGCAGTGCGGCACGGTAGAGCATGGCGCCGGAACCTGCATCCTTGCCATCGGAGGCGAGCACATCCAGGTGTTTGGCGGCACGGTCGTACTCTCCCGCGAAGCAGAGAAGCTCGAAGAGGAAGGTGCGGCGCTTGGTGTCGCCGGGCTGCTTGCGCAGCTCGATACCAAGC
>CALMAP010000324.1:9834-12578 GCA_937859825.1 uncultured Terriglobus sp.
GGCCGAGTTGCCCGGCCTTGTAGAGCGCAGTTGCATCCATGAATTTACGAGGTGACGTTGGTGGTGACGTCGTATTTCGCTGTTCCGGCATTGGTGACGGTGCCGTCAGTGCCCTGAGTGAAGTAGTCCATCTGGAAGCTCTTGTAGGTGAGGCTTAGGCTCACAGAGGGCACTTCGCCGCCTGCACTGTACTGCAGGCTGGAGATAAAGACCTCGGTCAACGCCAGCGTGAAATAGTTTGCGTTGGCAGCACCAGCTTTCACGGCAGAGAGCGTTGCCGTGGGGTAATGTGTGCCCTTGGTCAGGCCCTGAAGCAGCTTGGGCGAAGACTTGTCGAAGTGGATCATGAGCGACAGGTCGCTCAGGCTCACCTTGCCCGCGCCCGAACCGGTCGTTGCGGAAACGGTGCTGTGTTGGGTGCCACCCCAGCCCCAGCTTTGAACCTGGATCTCACCTGAGTGTTTGTCGGCAACCGCTTCGCCCGGCACAGTGTCGAGCTTCAGAAAATAATCAACCATGACATCTCCTTACTTGAGTGAATTGCAGTGTGGGCACGCGGTTACTTGCGTGCCGATTCCGGAAGATCGGCGACCAGGCGAAGGGAGATCGTCAGTTCGTCGAGTTGGAAGTGGGGCTTGAGAAAGGCGACGGCACGGTATGCACCGGGCTTGCCGGGAATCTCTGTCACTTGGATGGAAGCCTCGCGCAGTGGGAGCCGGGCCTTTGCCTGCTGCGATGCGTTGTCATCCAGAAGAACGTATTGTGAAATCCAGCGGTTCAGGAACACCTGGCAGTCGGCCTGCGTCATGAAGCTGCCGACCTTATCGCGCATGATTGCCTTCAGGTAGTGTGCAAAGCGCGACATGGCAAGGATGTACGGCAACTGCGCGGAGAGACGCGCATTGGCGTTGGCCGCGTCCTTGTCGTACAGCTTGGGCTTGTTGCCGGACTGCACGCTGAAGAATGCCGCGTAGTCCGTGCCCTTGCAGTGAACAAGGGGAACAAGGCCCTGGTCGGCGAGTTCCTTTTCGCGGCGGTCGGTAATCTCGACCTCCGTCGGGCACTTCAGGGCAACGTCTCCCTCATCGGTCTTGAAGTTGTGGGTGGGCAGGCCCTGCACCAGGCCGCCGCCTTCCACGCCGCGAATGGCCGCGCACCAGCCGTACTTGGCAAAGGAGTCCGTAAGCCGGGCACCCAGCGCGTAGGCGGCATTGCTCCACAGGTATTTGGAGTGGTCGCTGCCGTCCACGTCTTCCTGGTAATCGAACGCCTCCACGGACGTGCCGTCTTTGCCGTAGGGCTGACGCATCAGCACGTGGGGCAGGGCCAGCGCAACGTAGCGGGAATCGTCCGACTGACGGAACGACTTCCATTTGGCGTACTCGGTGGAGTCGAAGATCTTGCCGATGTCGCGGGGCGATCCAAGCTGCGTGTAGTTGCTAAGATTCATCAGCTCAGGCGATGCGGCCGAGAGGAACGGCGCATGGGCAGCGGAAGCGACCTGCGACACCCGCTCAAGAAGCTCCATGTCTTCCGGTCCGCGGCTAAATTCGTAGTCGCCGACCAGTGCCGCAAACGGGGCACCTCCGAAGACGCCGAACTCTTCCTCGTAGACCTTCTTGAACAGGGCGCTCTGATCGAACTCTGACGCGCGCTGCAGGTCCTTCAACAGGTCTTTCTTGTTGACGTTCAGGACCTTGATCTTGAGCATGTCGTTCGTTTCGCTCTGGTCCATCAGGTACTTGATGCCGCGCCAGGTGCCTTCCAGCTTTTGAAAAGACGGATGGTGCAGCACCTCGTTCAACTGCAACGAGATCAGCTTGTCGATCTGCGCGATGCGGGCCTGGATGGCGGCCTCGGTGTCGCGGGTCACGGTCACGTGGCCTTCAAGCACTTCAGAAACGAATTGCTTGATCAGGTCCTTGCCGCGCTCCTGCGAAGCGGCGTCACGGCTAAAGCGGCCTTCGGCAACGATGGAATCAAGAAGGGAGACTTCACCGGTCTGCTCTTCCGTAGTTGCGGCGGCTGCCGCGGGTGTGTTGGCAGTTGCCATTACTTACCTCCCTCAGTACCCAACTCGGCTTTGAGCTTGTCGCGCATCTCGGTATTCGTCACGGCCTCAAACAGCATCTCGTCCAGCTTGTCGTTTCCTTGCAGGCTGCCGCGCAGGTCAGACAGACGGGTGCGCAGATCGAGCAGTTCCTTCAGCGGCCCAACCTGCTTTGCCACATTTTCGGGCGAGAAGTCGTCCATTGATTCGAACTTCAGGTCGACCTTGAGCTGGCCTGCGTTCGGATCGTCGCTGAGCTTGTTGGCAACGGAATAGGCGAGGTGCGGATTCATGCCCTTCAGCACCGTGTCGAAGTTGTCCGGATTGATCTCGACGAACTTGCGGTCCTTCAGTGCGGCAAGCGGCTTTTCCGGTTGACCGGTCAGATCACCAAGAACGCCCATCACAAAGGGCAATTCCTTGGTTTCAATCGCATCACCTACTTCAACATCGTAGGTGATCTGGACGCGGGGCGAGCGGACCCGGTCGAGTTTATGCTGCGTACTTTCTTTTGCCATGATGCCTCGTCGAGGTTGAAGGTGGGTACGGGATTGTGCGAACGTCCGGTGCCAGGTTGGCTCTCGCGGAGTGCAGCCCGTCTGCGCCGGACGGCAAGCGTCCGCGGACCGGCAGAGAAGTTTCGCTGCACTGTGCGAGGGGTTGTCTGACTCCCGCAGATTATGGATTTTCACTG
>CALMAP010000324.1:12588-15429 GCA_937859825.1 uncultured Terriglobus sp.
CATTTTGTAAATCTGCGGAAAAGTATTCTGGCAGTTCCAGACGTATACTCCAACTCGCAAACAGGAGTGAAGCTGCATGACAACAAAGCTGTTGCCCGTGGTGTGGTCGAAGGGTGTCTTCCTGTCGCCGCAACACCTGCAGGCGCAGGACCGTTACATTGAAGACCTCTTGCATTTCCAGTTTTCGTCGTTGGTATACAAGCCGTGGGGCTTTACCGACCTGCACATCGACGGCGCGGCTTTGGCGAATGGTGTGCTCACGATTGCCCGCGCAGCCGGCGTGTTTCCCGACAACCTGGCGTTCGACATTCCCGATGCGGACGATGCGCCACCTTCGCGCACCATGGAGGACTGCTTTCCTGAAGGACGGCAGCGTACCATGTTCTACCTCGCGGTGCCAGAGCGTCGCTCGTCCGGGGTAAATGTGAGCCTGAACCGCGACGGGATGAGTGCGCGCTTCATCTCAGAGCAGCGCATGATGCGCGATGAGAACAGCGGCTCTCTGCTGGAGCGCCCTGTTTCGCTGGCCCGGAAAAATCTCAGGATTCTCGCGGAGGGTGAGAACAGTTCCGGATCGGTTGTTTTACCGTTTCTCGCGATCGAGAAGACAGAGGCCGGTCTCTATCGGCCAGAAGCGAAGTACGTGCCGCCCACGCTGGACATTCACTCCAGCGCAGCGCTCCTGGCGATTGCGAAGGGTATGCTTGAGCTGCTGGTCGCGCGGGCCAGCCAGCTGGCGGGTGCGCGTCGTCAACGTAACGATTCGCTCGCAGATTTCAGCGCGGCCGACGTTGCGAACTTCTGGCTGCTCTACACGATGAATACGGAACTGCCGGAGTTCCGCCACATGCTGGAAGCTGAGCGTGTGCACCCAGAGGCGCTCTTTCGCGTGATGCTGCGTCTGGCAGGCAGCCTGATGACCTTCTCTTCGCGCTATGACCATCGTGATTTGCCGCGCTACGACCATCTTGCGCCGGGGCAGGCGTTTGGTCTGCTGGATGCCATGCTGCGAGAACTGCTGGAAACTGTCGTGCCGAGCAACTTCGTGGCGTTGCCGCTCAAGGCCGTGCGGCCATCCATCTATGCCACGGCCATCGACAAGGACCAGTACTTTCAGGACTCTCGTTTCTATCTCGCCGTGACGGCGGACATGAAGGAGCCTGACCTGATCCAGCGCTTCGGGCAGCTTGCGAAGGTCGCGTCTGCAACGCACATCGAGAACTACATCCGTCAGGCAGTGCCGGGCCTGCGCATGGTGCACGTGCCCGTGCCGCCGCGCGCGATTCCTGTGAAGCTGCGTTACCAGTACTTCAGCCTGGAGCGTGCAGGCGATGTGTGGGAAGCGATCACGCGGGCACGCAATCTGGCCGTCTACCTGCCGGACGAAATCATGAATCCACAGATGGAGTTGATCGTGCTGCTTGCCGCACAGGATGGAAACCGCGCCAGCCGTTAGCCGGCGCTGGATGCTTCCTACTTGTGCCTCATCACGATGATGCCGATCACGATCAAGGCAAGCAGCAGGGCAACATTCATCACCACCAAGAGGATGACGATACTGGCCGGCTTCTTTTTGGCCTCAGGCTTCTTCTCATCTTTCTTCGATTCAGGTGCGAGAGACAGGCCTGGGGAGGCAGCCGAGCCAGAAGCCGGTGCGCCTGAGGGTGAGCCGAACCGGGACTCGCCTGCGCCACCTCCCCGCAGTACGCGGGTGTACTCGCTTTCTTCTGCACCGCCGCCTGATGGAGTTGCGAAGAACTCCGCGCTCGCGGGTGGTGCAGTAGGTAGCATTCCTGGTGCCTGCGCGGACGAAGGGTTCTCCAGCGAGTGCATCAGGCGCGTGAACTCCCCGCCTATTACTGCGGGCGCGGCGGGTGGGGCTGGCTTGGCGAACGCGTCGCCGAACGCCGGTGCTGCCGGGCCGTGAGTCTGGGGAGAAAAACTCAGGCCCGCACTCGGGGGTGGCGAACTCATCGGTGGCTTCGCTTGCAACCATTGAGTAAAGCCGTCTCCACTCGTCGAAGCTGCGGGAGGCGGAGAGGCGGGCTGTGCCGCGAAGATGTCGGTAAACGTTCCCTGCGGAGCGGGTGCCCCGAAGATGGGCGAAGGTGGCACCGCTGCTGCGGCCCGTGCTGGCGCAGGCGGTGAGACGGGAGCCGCAGGCGTCACGGGGGTAGGCAACTGCGAGAACATCTGCGTGAACTCGCCTGAGGGCGGTTGAGGCGGAGTGGCGGGCGCAGCAGGACGCGGAGTGCTTTGCCCTGCAGGGGTGGAGCTCTGACTTTGCCCGAAGAGCCGCTCGAATGCATCCTCTTGCTTTGCGGCAGGTGGTGGCGGAGCCACGTACGGCGTGACTGGTTGCTGTGATGTTGGCGCGGCGTTCCGTGCCGAGATGGCGCTGAAGAATTGGGTGAACTCCCCATTATTCGCGGCCGGAGAGGCGGCTGCAGCAGGTTGCGGGGTTGCCGTGGTTGGCGGCGCAATAGGCCGGAAGAATTGCGTGAACTCGCTGGAAGATCGCGCTGCCGCAGCAACGGGCGCTTGCTGCGGGGATGGTGGAGCGCTCGATCGAAAAATCTGAGTCGCATCGTCTTCGGACGCAGCTCTTTCCGACGCCGCAGGTGATGAAGGTGCAGCCGGCATGGCCGCAAATACCTGGGTAGGAGTTTCTGAAAGCGGAACCGCGGGCGCGGGTGGCGGTGCCGGCTGCGGATGACCTGGCGGGTCGATGGCAGAGAAGAGCTGAGTGAATCCATTGCTTTCTCCGGCAGCAGCGGGAGCGCCCTGTGACTCAGCCGGTGAACTTCCGAGCGCGTTGAACAGCTGCGTGAAGTCTCCACG
>CALMAP010000324.1:15439-16306 GCA_937859825.1 uncultured Terriglobus sp.
GGCGTCCGGGTTTTGCGCTAGCGGGTCTCCCTGTTCGGGCGGGGCGCGCGGCATGGCCGTCCCCCCTCTGTCCTCTGGCTGCTTCCGGTTCACGTCCAGTGTAAGCGTCGTATGCGGCAGGACAGTGAGCCATCGTAAACGGCCATCGGAGGGAAGGTGAAGTGGCTTTCCAGATATTTGGAGTGGCTCTCCAGATATCTTTCGATAGACCCGCTCCCCGCTTTCCGCTACGATTCCCCTGCAGTATGCTCACACGGAACGACTTCGCCAATCCTTGCAGGAAAACTTTATGAAGCTGCTGTCTCAGGTAGTCTGGTCTGAGGGCATGTATCTCAGCCCATTGCATTTCCAGAGCCAGACGCGCCACCAGGAAGACACCCTCACGTTTCTGGTCTCCAGCATGTGGAGCCATCCGTGGGGGCTGCTTTACCTCGAGTTGGACACGGAGACCGTGCGCAACGGCACCGCCTCGCTGCTGCGCGGCGCGGGCATTCTGCCAGACGGCCTTGCCTTTGACTTTCCCGGCTCAGATGACCTGCCACCCACACGCTCGCTCGCCGAAATTTTCCAGCCTACAGACGCCTCCGTCGTACTGCATCTTGCCGTTCCGCAACGAAGCGGGCAGGTGCTCGATCGCGAAAATGCGAGCAGCAATCTGCGCTTCACGGTACGCGAACGAAGCATCGCCGACGAGGTCAACGGCACAGACGTGCGCGCCCTGGAATTCGGCGGCAAGAATTTTTCGCTCATCTCAGAGTCGGAGATCACGCCGGGCCTGGTGACGCTACCCATTACACGCGTGGTGCGAGATGGGCGTGGCCATTTCTTCTACGATTCTGACTTCATTCCGCCATGCCTGCAGATCAG
>CALMAP010000324.1:16316-29023 GCA_937859825.1 uncultured Terriglobus sp.
CCCTTATGCTCCTGCTGAAGAGGCTGGTGGAAAGCATCCAGGAACGCATCTCTGCGATTGCTGGAAGCACACAGCGGCGAAGCAAGTTCGAAGCCGGTTCGTCGGCGCTGGACGTTTCCAACTACTGGTTTCTGCACTCGCTCTCAAGCTCGCTGCCGGTGCTGCAGCACTTCCAGCGAGCGCAGAAGAGCAGACCGGAGCAGGTCTTTATCGAACTCTCCCGTTTCGCCGGTTCATTGTGTACCTTCGGCTCGGAGTCGCAGATATCGGAGTTGCCGGCCTACGATCACAGCAATCCCGGCGACAGCTTCTACCCACTCGACCGACACATTCGGCGGCACATGGAGATTGTGATGCCCACGAACTTTGTTGCGCTGAGCTTCAGCCCTGCGGAGCCGTATTTCTACGAAGCCGATGTGCAGGACGAACGCTGCCTGCGGCGCAGCCGGTGGATCTTCGGGATACGGTCGTCAGTCGGTGAGGCCGACCTGATCATGCTGGCGGCTCGACTCGTCAAGGTGTGTTCGTCACGCTTCGTTCCAGAGCTTGTGCGCCGCGCCTTGCCGGGCCTTACTCTCAACCATCTGCCGGTACCTCCCTCGGCCATTCGCGCCGAGGCAGACAAGCAGTATTTTTCCATCGAACTCGCCGGTCCCTGCTGGGACCACATCCAGCAGACACGCCGTGTAGGCGTCTACGTTCCAGGCGAACTGCGCGATGCGGAGTTCGACCTGAGCATCATCGTGGAGAACGCATGAGTGAATCCGCTCCAGCCAAGCAGAGCAGTAATCTCGCCTCTGTCTTTCAGGAGGTCCTGACCGCAACGCTGCGCCTGCGCACCCAGCCTCAAAAGGTGCAGAACACCGAGGCACTGCGGACCCAGTTGCGGCAACTGTTGCAGACGGCCATGAACGACGCCCGGCGCCTCGGCTACAGCAGCCAGCACGTGCAGATGAGCGTGCTGGTTGCTGTCGCGCTGCTGGACGAGACGGTATTGAACCTGGGGACTACGGTCTCCGCGGAGTGGTCGCGCAAACCTTTGCAGGAGGAACTCTTCGGGGGACATCTTGCCGGAGAGACCGTCTTCGACAATCTGCGTGCGCTGCTGCAGCAGCAGGACGCGCCGGAACTGGCGGACGTGCTGGAACTGCACTGCCTCTGCCTCGAGTTGGGATACAAGGGCCGCTATGCCTTCAGCAATGGCGGCGAGCTTCGCCAGCTTATCCAGCTTTGCCGTGAGAAAGTGCAGCGCGCCCGTGGGCAGCAACCGATGTTCCCGGCGCCTCATCTTGCCGCACCGGAGTTGCGCGTGGGTGCAGATGCCATCGCACGTGCGCTGATGATTGCCGCCATCGCGCTTGCGTTGATTACGGTCGTGGCGTTCGCCGGGTATGGGTATTCGCTTTCCAACCAGGCCTCTCATCTTGCTGACCAGTCCGCAGTGCTTCGTTAAGGATTGCCATGATCTTGTACGTCTTTGCCGCACTTGCAGTCTTGATCTCGCTGCTGCTTACCGTTGCTGCGGGATACCTCTCCTCCTCGCTGCAGGGCACGTCGCTCCTGCTGGTGCGCGTGCTTGTGGTCCTGCTCGGCCTTGCGGGCGCAGGCGTGCTCTTCTGGCTTGCGCAGAAGCGGAAGCAGAAGCCGAAGGACGCAAAGGGTGAGGCTATCGATACTTCTGCCGTAGACGACCTGCTGCGTGAAGCGGACAGCAAGCTTGCCGCGTCGCCGCAGGCGGCTGTGAAGCACCTGCGCGACCTTCCGCTGCTTTACGTTCTGGGTGAGAGCGGCTCTGCGAAAACCACGATCGTGACGAAGTCCGGCCTTGAGCCGGAACTGCTTGCAGGGCAGGTCTACCGTGACCGCAATGTCGTTCCCACGCAGACCGCGAACGTATGGTTCAGTGGCAGTAACGCGCTTGTAGAAGCGGGTGAGGCAATCCGAAAAACGCCTGAGCTCTGGAAGCGCCTGGTAACGGCGACGCGCCCAGGGTCGTTCCGCTCCGCAACAAAGGGCGCTCCCTTTCGTGCGGCGGTCGTGTGCGTAAGCTGCGAGCAGTTCATGGGCGCTCAGACGGGCGAAGCGATGCAGGGCGCAGCCGCACCGCTGAACGCACAACTGCGAGAGCTGGCGAAACAGCTTGGCGCGCCGGTGCCGGTCTACGTTCTGCTTACCAAACTGGACCGGGTGCCCGGTTTCACGGAATACGTGCGGAATCTCACGCCGGAAGAAGGGCAGGTGCTGCTGGGTGCAACGCCGCCGCGCACCGGCTCCGGCACGGAGCAGGCAATCGCCGCGATTACCGACTCTGTGGACTCGCTGCTGTTCTCGATGGGCACTGCCCGTTTGGACCTGCTGGCCCGTGAAACCGATACGCAGCAGCTTGCACCGGCGTACCAGTTTCCGCGCGAGCTTCGCCGTTTTCGCAATCTGCTGGGCACGTACCTGGCGGAGCTGGTGAAGCCAAGCCATCTGGCCAGCAACCCCTACCTGCGTGCGTTCTGCCTCACCGGTGTGCGGCCTGTGATCGTGCAGCAGGTAGCATCTGCCCCGAACGTGGCCACGCCCTCGGCAAAGGCTGCAAGCGATGCAACGGGCGTTTTTCAGGTGCCGCAGGCCGCCGCGCCGGCGCCGCTGGCTTCGCCATCGGTCTACGGCGAGAAAATTGCCCAGTGGGCGTTCCTTTCACGGTTCTTTCCGGAAGTTGTACTGGGCGACAAGGCCGCGCTTGGCACCACACGCCAGACTGGCAGCGGAAGGCTGCTGAGGCGGCTCGTGTACGGCTCCATCGCGGCGCTACTGCTGATCTACGTCAGCTTGCTTACCGGTTCGTACTTCGCCAATGCGGGGCTGCAGGAGCGCCTCAACGCGGCATCGGCGAAGCTGGCGGCTGCGCCATCCGGCGGGCCGCTCACGACGGAGCAGTTGACCGCACTGGAACAACTGCGCGGCGGCGTGGTGCAGCTTGAGGACTACCGCGATCACGGCGCGCCGCTTTCGTACCGATGGGGACTCTATCGCGGCAATCTGCTGCTGCAGCCCGCACGCGCTCTTTATTTCCAGCACTTTCGCGCACTTTTGTTGACACGCACGCAACAGCAGATCGTTACCGGCCTGAATGGCCTTGCCGCCACGCCTGCGGCGAACGCTGACTATAACAGCACCTACTCCGCGCTGCGCGCATACCTGATCACGACGGCCAATCCGGAGAAGAGTACGGTGGACTTTCTGTCACCGGTCCTGCTGCAGCACCTGCAGGCTTCGGGTGCGGCAACCGGCGCGGAGGACCGCGCCCTTGCGCAGAAGCAGTTCGACTACTACGCTGGGGTACTGCCTACAGGAAATCCTTACTCCATCGCTCCGGCAGGCGCTGCGGTGGCGAAGGCACGTGCCTACCTTGCGGCCTTCGGTGGCTTTGAGCGGATCTACCAGGGCATGGTGAATGCAGCGGAGAAGGACTCACCTGCCATTCACTTCACCACCCAATACCCCAACGCGGCAGGCGTCGTCGACGAGCCACACACCATCCCCGGTGCCTACACGCAGGCGGGCTACAACGCCATGCAAACGATGCTGGCGCACCCGGACCGCTACTTCAGCGGCGAAGCATGGGTGCTGGGGGAACAGGCACCGCAGTCCATCGACACCGCGGCGTTGAAGGGCCAGCTCGCAACCAGGTACGTGGCGGACTACCTCAGCCAGTGGCGCGCTTTTGTGAAGGACGCATCCGTTGTTCGTTATGCCGACATGCAGGACGCGGGTAAAAAGCTCACGGTGCTTTCGAAGAACGATTCGCCGCTGCTTGCTTTGTTCTATGTCGTCTCGAAGAACACCGCGGTACCCAACCCGGAGATCTCGGGCGCCTTCCAGGCACCGCAGTCCGTAGTCCCGCCGGGTAACGCCGACCAGTACATCGGCACGTCGAACAAGGCCTATGTGGATTCGTTGCTGGCGCTGACCGCTGCAGTCAACCAGGCGGCGGCGGGCGGTGCCGATCCGGCAGCCGCTGTTCCGGTCAACACGGCAGCCGCTGCCGCGCACCTCGCAGCCCAGCAGGCGGCGCAGGGCTTCCATATCGACGCAAAGGCGCACCTGGACACCGCCAGCCTGGAACTGCTGGAAGAACCCATCACCCAGGCATCGGCACTTGTACGCGGCCTGGGGCCGGCGCAGGCCAACGCGGGCGGCAAGGGCTTCTGCAGTGCCTACAGCGGGTTGATCGCCAAGGCGCCCTTCAATCCGAGGGTCGCAGCGCAGGCTGCCCCTTCCGACCTGAACGCGGTGTTCCAGCCCGGTACTGGGTCGCTGTGGCAGTTTTACAACACGAACCTGAAGACGTTGGTTGTGCAGCAGGGCAGTGAGTATGTCACTGCGCCGAATGCTCCCATGCAGGTGAACCCGGCTTTCCTGAAGTTCTTCAACCGCATGGCACAGCTCTCGCAGGAACTGTTTCCTCCTGGAGCGAAGGATGCAACGTTCTCCTTCACGATGCGCCCGTTGCCAGCGAGTGGTGTGCAGAGTTCCGTCCTTAAAATGGACGCGCAGAGCCTGAGCAACACCGACGCACAGAAGCAGTTCCTATGGAACGCGGCAACCGCGAAAGAGGCAGGGCTGACGGCAAACAACCTGCCGTTGACCTTCAGTGGTCCGTGGGCGATCTTTCAGCTATTGAGCAAGGCGCGCACGCAGAAGAGTCCAGCAGGGTATGAACTGAGCTTTCCGCTGGAATTGGCAAATACACCTGTCAAAGGTCCCGACGGTACACCCGTTGTCGTTCGCTATGAGTTGTCCGGCCCGGGAGCCGATGTGCTGGTTCCCGGCGCTCTTGCAGGCACACACTGTGTGAGTGAGGTTGCGAAATGACGCATCCGGTCAACCCTTGCAATCCCAGCTTGACTGCGTCATTCCGTCGAGGTACCGTTGCCACATTCTTTTTCTTCCCTACGGAGACATGCGTGCCGCGACTAGTTGCAGGACGAGCAGCGCTCTCGATCGTGGCCGCCAAGGGTACGGGCCTTCTTCTGCAGGGCTGTGGCAGCGGATTAGGCACGGCAGCCTTCAACGGCGCAGCCGAATCCGCATCGTCGAACCAAGCAGTCTCCGCGCCTCCGCAGCTTGGGTATGTGTGGAGTAACTCCGACCGTACGCTGCGCGGCATCGCAGGGATCGCCGGATCGTCGCACGTGACGGCAAGCGTCGTCCCCAATGGGGCATACGTCACAGGCGCGGCGTCCGCCGTTTCGGCAACGGCCGTCATGGTCCGCGCCGACGGTTCCGTGGAACGGCTTGCGCTTCCTTCGGGCACCGCTACCGCGTTCGGCGGTGTCACGGCAGCGGCAAATGCCCGTGTGCGCTTCTCTCCCTCCGGCACCTACGCCGTGGTTTTCGTGCCTGGCGGCACCGGTGCGACCCTTATTTCCAAGGTAAGCACCACGCCGCAGGCAGTTGCGCTCTCGGCTTCTTCCGCGCTGCTGGATGCCGCGGTGAGCGACAAGGGCACGATTGCCATTCTGCAAAAGCAGGGCGGGGGAGCACAGCTTGCGCTGATGGACCAGAGCAGCAGTGTGCGCGCGCTGAGCACGCTTACGGGCACAGGCTCCCTCAGCTTCGTCGGGAAACAGGATGACCTCTTGGTGGCCGATGCCGCGGCAAGTAGCCTCGCCGTGATCCGGAACGTGGCCACCGCGCCCGCCATCGCACAGGTAGCGACTGCCAGCCTTCTCAGCTCTCCGCTTGCCGTAGGTGCAGCGCTGGACGGACGTTGGGTGGTGGTGGCAAACGGTGGAGACGCCAGCGTCGTCCGCCTGGACCTTACCGGCGTCATCCCACCGCAGAAAATCGTATGCCCGGTGCAGCCGACCACGGTAGACCAACTCGCAGGCAATGCAAACTTCCGCTTCACGGATGTCGGAAAATCTCCCGCCTGGGTAGCGGATATCTCCGCGCAAAGTCCTTCAATGCTGTTTGTTCCTGCGATCGCCGGCAGCTAGATTGTACAGCTGTGTGACGCAGTGTGATGCTGAGAGCGCACCGGCTAACGACCTGCTGCTTCCGTAAAAGCGTCACTGCTGCTTCAGGCGAAAGGAAGTCCTCTTGGCATTGGCATAATCAGCCGAGAGCACTTCGCAGCAATGGACCTTACGTACCGCAGGCCAACAGACGAGACGATCCTGGCCTGCTTCCGTGCACCGACCCTAGGACAGCAGGTAGCGTACTTCGCCGCGACTGCGGCCCGCTACGGGACCGGCGTGGCTGATCCCGTGCCGGTGGAGTTTGTCAGGTCAACACCGACAGACTGGACCACGGAAGAACTGTCGCTCAGGTTGAACGTCTGCGTGTAGGTAAAGATCGAACCCTGCGCAGCGGACGCGGCGGTGCTGAACCACGTTGAGAAAATGTCCGCCACGGGCAGGTTGATGGTGCGCGTGGCCAGGTCCGTTCCCGGGGCGGGAGTAAAGGTGAAGTTCGCCTGCGACATGTCGCGCGTGTTCGAATAACCACGCACCGTTAACGTGAGCACCGAACCGGTTTGCGTAAAGCTGACCGTTGCGGCTGGGCTTTGGCGCGCGACGACCACTGTCGCGACCCTGGCCGTGGCGGGCGTAACGTCTATGCCGGCTGCCGTAAGGTTTAGCGTGACGGTGATCGTGCCCGCCACAGTACCGGTCTGGAAGGCCACCGCAGGCACAGTGGTGCTGTTGGCAGGCACGGTAAAGGTCATGCTCCGGCCGCCGGTGCTGAACTGAATGTTCGGGTCGTCCACGCTGAGTCCGCCGTCGGGCGTGAAGGACAACGTAAGCACGCCGGAGAGGGCAACCGGATAAGCGGACTGCAGCTGCAGGTTGAGACTTGGCTGCTGGCCCGACCTGCTCGTGTTGGGCACGCTCAATGAGGCGTTCGCGGCCGGTGCTGTCACAGTGAAGGTCGCGTTCGCGCTGCGCTGCTGCGTGGCAGAGTCGAAAATCGAAAGGGTCTGCGGTCCCGGACTCGTGAGCTGTGGCAGCGATGCCGTGAGTTGTGTGCCGCTGACAAATGCCGTGGGGAGGGTCGAACCGTTCCACTGCACAACGCTGCTGCGCGTGTATCCGCTGCCGGTCACGATCACAACCGCACCGGACGTTCCCAGGGGAACGGAGTTTGGGCTAAGATTCGCAATCACCAGCGTGGCCGGGGTAACGACGATTGTCTGCTGCACGGAAGCGGGAGAGTAGTTCGCACTGCCTGCCTGCGTGGCAGTCACGACAACATTTCCTGAGCCGGTGTAGGTAAGTGTTGTTCCGCTGATCGCGGCGGGGCCGGTGACCGTGTAGGCAACCGGCAGGCCGGAACTCGCCGTCGCGGCAAGCGTTGCCGTAAGGCCCGAGGAGTAGGTGACGGGGCTCTGAAGCGCAGGAAAGGTGATGGTCTGAGCCGCGGTACCAATGTTCATGAGGTAGACGCCACTGGATGCAGACGCATTCGCTGCATCGCCTGCATACGCGACTGCAAAGGTGTGCAGCCCGCCCGCAATGCCGGTTAGGTCGAAGCTGGCGCGGTTGCCCGCGAGCGCCTGCCGTGCAAAAACGGCGCCGTCCTGGTAGAGCGTCGCCGTGCCGGTTGCCTGCAGGCCGTTGTTGCTGAAGGCGGCCGTCAATTGTCCGGGGGCTGTGCCGTACACGCCCGTTGTAGGACCGTTCAGCAGCAGGCCTTCTGTGAAGTCTGGCGCGATGCCCGCCACGGTGTTGATATTTGCATTGGCAATGGAACGCGCGCGCTGGTTGTGGCTGTCTGCAAGCGCAAGCAGACCCGCAGGGCCGATCGTGATGGACGATGGCGTGTCGAGTACCGCTGAAGCTGCTGTACCGATGTCGCCGCTGAAGCCCTGCTCGCCCGTACCCGCAATGGTGGAGACACTGCCGCCTGCGATCGTCAGGATGCGCTGGTTGTCCGTGTCCGCGACGTAGAGACTTCCGCCTTGCGCGACGGCGATGCCGCGCGGACCCGCCAAGGAGGCTATGGGTGCGGAGTTGGCGGTTACGGTGCCAACCATGGTCGTGATCGTGCCGTCCGCGGCGACCTGCCGGACACGGTTGTTGTGGCGGTCGGCGATGTAGAAACGCCCCGCGACAGTCGGGTCGACGGCAACGCCAGTCGGCGTATCCAACAGGGCACTCATGGCTGCTGCACCATCGCCGGCATAGCCCTGTTCGCCCGTGCCCGCCACCGTTGTGAGCACGCCGCCGTTCAGCTTACGGATGCGGTGATTGCCGGAGTCCGCGATATAGAGCGCGCCGTTTACGTCCACGCTCAGACCGACGGGAACGTTCAATTGTGCGGACGCGGCAGCGGCACCGTCGCCTGCGGAACCCGCAATGCCTGTACCCGCGACGGTCGTAATGACCCCGTTCGTGACCCGTCGAATGCGATGGTTCCGTGTGTCCGCGATGTAGATGTTTCCGTTGCTATCGACAGCAACGCCAGACGGCGAATCGAGCAGCGCGCTCGTAGCGCTTCCACCATCGCCGCCGAAACCCTGTTCGCCCGTGCCTGCAACATTCGTGATCAGGCCGAGTACGTCTACTTTGCGAACAATGTGGTCGCGCGCGGCGGCGATGTAAAGATTGCCGGCCTGATCGTAAGCCACGGCTGCAAGGCCGAGTGAGGGAACCGTCGTTGCTTCGACCGCGGAAGATGCCTGTTGCGCAACGACGGACATGCAGGCAGCCGGGGCCAGCGCCAGCAGGCCAACCACTCGTCCCAGTTGTCGTTGCCACACCCGCATTCAGAAGCTCCCGCCACGAGTAGCGTGATGCCGTGCGTCGAATTGCCGAAGACACCGGCCCAAAGCGGCCTGCGACGGCTTTGGATAACGCGAACTCAGCTTGGCACGATTCGCCTAGACGTTATCACGACTCCTCGGGACGCGTCGTGCAAAAAGTCACATGAAAAAGATGACTGCGCAAATCGAGTTGTTGGTGTAGCGTTATGTGCACCGCTACTTCGGTCAAAATTCTGCTTTCGCGCTATCAAGCCGGGAGAGTCGCATGTTTCTGAATCGCGCCGGTTCTGGATCGAACCAAGGCCAATCGAGCAGGTCGCCCCTCGGGCCGTCCAGCCCGTCCTTGCAGTCTGAGCGCCTTTTGCGCACCATTGTCATCACCGGTTCCGCAGTGCTTGCCGGCACTGGCCACGCATGGGCGACAGACCTTGCGCCTGCTGCCGATGCGCATGTCAACTCCGCGCGCACGACCACGAATTACGGTACCCTGTCGAACCTGAACGTCGGCAATGGCTTCACCAGTTTCATTCGCTTCGACCTTTCCACGCTGCCTTTCGGCACCACTGCGGACCAGGTGAGCAAGGCGACCCTGCGGCTCTATGTAAACCGCGTGGTCACGGGCGGGACCGTCAATCTCTCGCTGGTCAATGCCGCGTGGAACGAGTCCACGGTCACCTATGCCAATGGACCAGCCTCATCCGGTCTCGAAAGCGGACTACAGGTCGTCTCCGCCGGCCAGTTCGTCACGATTGACGTGACCAACGTGGTGAAGCAGTGGGTCAGTTCTCCTTCCACGAACTACGGTCTTGCGCTCGGCTCAAGCGGCGCGAATGTTCTGTTTGATTCCAAGGAGAACGACGCCACGTCGCACGGGCCGTTGATCGACGTTGTGCTCGCATCGCAGGGTGCCGCCGGCGCCACTGGAGCAACTGGTCCCACGGGACCAGCCGGACCGACAGGTCCGCAGGGTGTATCAGGCAGCCCTGGTGCAACGGGTGCGACCGGACCGGCAGGCCCAGGAGGCTCAGGCTCCGTTGGGCCTACAGGCGCCCAGGGCCAACAAGGGCCGACCGGACCGCAAGGCCCACAGGGAACAAGTGGATCGCAAGGGCCAGCCGGTGCAACCGGTGCGCAGGGACCAGCCGGGAGCACGGGCCCACAGGGGCTTGTGGGCGCAACCGGTGCGCAGGGACCACAGGGCCCGGTGGGAACCTCAGGCCCTCAGGGAAGTGTTGGTCCCGCAGGCGCTGCGGGAGCAATTGCCTTCGCCGCGAACATCGATGTCTCGGGGTACAGCGGATCATCGGGAGGGGTAGACCAGCGCGCGTTTCCAATTGGCTCGAGCTATATCTACGCATACGGCAGCGAGGTTCCCTCGACCGAGGACAACGTTCTGCCCGTTCCTACGTCCTGCGTTGCAAGCAACTGGACGGTCAATGCTGCGGGTGGGGATATCCCGAATGGGTCTACCGGGACAATCTCGTTAGTGGTTGCCTCACCGACCGGTGCAACCCAGGGAATTATTTCGTACAGCGGTCTTACCTACTCGACGGCACTCAGTTGCTCCGTGACGTTTCTCAACGGACGCTTTGTCGGCTGCACCGCCGGGGGTGCCACCGCAAGTCTCACTGCAGGGTCGGTTATCGGTGTTCGTGTGCAGCTCAGCAGAACGCCGCAGTACAACGACGCGGCAATTCTGACCAGCTTCGTTTGCCGGTAGCGTGGTTGAGTTCAAGTCGCTAGGAAAGAACAGAAATCGCTCTGAGATGACGGGTTCCGGACAGACAATTTGCCTCTGCATGATTGTAAAGAACGAGGATCACGTCATCCGGCGCTGTCTCGAATCCGTGCTGCCCGCAATCGACAGTTGGGTCATCGTGGACACTGGTTCCACCGACGGCACACAGGAGACGATCCGGTCGTTTCTAGCGGACGTTCCCGGTGATCTGTATCAGCGCCCGTGGGTAGATTTCGCGCACAACCGCTCAGAATCTCTGGCCTATGCCGCAGGCAAGGCAGACTACCTGCTTGTGATCGACGCGGACGAAGTGCTCAGGTACGGCGAGAACTTCATCATGCCGCACCTGGCGGTCGACTCGTACGACTTTGAGATCCGTTCCGGGCCCGTGACCTACGTGAAGACACAACTGCTTCGCGAGTCGCTTCAGTGGCGTTACGAGGGCGTGGTGCACGAGTACGTGACCACCGACCAACCATTCACCCGGGAGCGCATGCCAGGCCTGCACACCGATCGCATTCCCGACGGCGCGCGTTCGCGGGACCCGCTCACGTATCGCAAGGACGCCGTACTCTTGGAAGGCGCGCTGCTGCAGGAGCCCGACAACGCGCGGCACATGTTCTACCTTGCGCAGAGCTACGTCGATGCGGGCGAACTGCAACTCGGCATCGACCGCTATCGAAAGCGTGCCGCGATGGGCGGCTGGTATGAGGAGGTCTGGTCGTCGCTGTACCAGGTTGCGCGTCTTACAGAGCGTACAGGCGGCGATTGGCCGGAAGCGCTTGAGGCGTATCTTCTCGCGTTTGCTTCGCATCCGCATCGCGCCGAGCCGCTCTACCACATCGGGCTGCACTATCAGGCAAACCGTCAGTTCGCATTGGCTCACATGTTTCTCTCTCAGGCATTGCAGATACCCTTGCCGCAAGCGGACATCCTGTTTCTTGAGAAGTCGATCTATGAGGTGCTTCTGCCCCTGGAATACTCCGTCTCGTGTTTCTACGTTGGCAAGCACGATGAGGCGATACGCGTCTGCAATGCATTGCTTGAGAGTGGCTTGCTTTCTGCGGAACAGGCTCAGCAAGTAACCAGAAACCGGCAGTTCAGCGTGGATGCTCTTGCAGCGGCACCCGTGGAGATTGCGTCTGCATGAGAGGTCGTAGCGATCTCGCAGAAGTGCTTGCGTTTCCCCGCGTGCGACGCTATCGTGCTTGCATCGCTCTCGGCTCCTATTTCATGCGAACTCCCCTGCGTGCATTGCGCCAATCCGTGGTCTGTCTTGCGCTTCTTCCCGGCGTGATTAGCCTGCCGTTCCGCTGCGTGATCGCACAGGCGCCTGCCGCCGTTGCGCAGGCTGCGCCCAAAGCTCTATTCATTGACATCATCGAGGGGGAAGGCGAATTAAACGACGTGCGCGCCCGTACCGCCCGCGAACCGATCGTGCAGGTCAACGATGAAAACCACAAGCCCGTGGCAGGTGCGCTTGTCCTGTTCTCGATCGAGACGAACAGCAAGGCTCCGCTGGCGAACTTTTCCGGCGCACGATCGCTTTCAGTCAGGACCGGATCAGACGGCCGCGCCACGGCGAACGGCTATCAGGTGACCGGCCTTGCAGGACAGGTCCGCATCATCGTGCACGCCGTGGTCGGCGGCGCGGCCGCAGACGCGGTGATCCATCAGACAAATTTCGCAAAGGGATCGCGCCTGTCGCGCGGAGTGACGCACCATAAGCTACTGCTCGGCACGGGTGCGGTGCTCGGCGCCGCCGTAGCAATCATTGTGCTCGAGACGAAAGGCTCAGGCACAACGATTACCGCTGGTACCGGCACAGTACGTCCGTGATTCACTTAGTAACTCCGATGAACTTCAGAGCTTAAGGCATACCTGCGGTGGTGGGAGACTACAGGCTGCAATTTTCGGTGACGGGAGTTGGGCGCGAGTTTATATTTGTTGCACCTATGTACCGTTATTTCGAATGCAAGCGAAATCCAGCGCACCGCATGGCCGTTCTGGCTCACCCAAGCGGAGCCTATGCTCAACCGGCGTGTGATCAGTGCTCGGCGCCTACTTTGCTCATTGGCCAAGGGAACGCTCCCATAGCACCTCCGCCGGGAACACCGAACAACGACCCGGTAGAAGCTTTCACTGATGAAAAAGTCGAAGTCCTGAGCGGCACAGGCTTTCATCAGCGACTGGGCAAGGTGGATTACTACC
>CALMAP010000324.1:29033-30634 GCA_937859825.1 uncultured Terriglobus sp.
CTGAAAAAGAACGATGCCCAGGAAGATGCGATTCTGACCGTAAAGCTTGGCACGAAGACGTACAAAGTGCGTTTCCACAATAGCCTTCTGGACGGCAATACGAGCGAAGCACACGTGAAAGCGCCAAGCGGCGAGTGGATGGTGATTGAACCGAATTCTGACGCGATGGGCAGGCTGGGTGCGCTGCTCTCAGATAAGTCGCCAAAGATGGATTCCAAGATCAAATTAACTATCAAGGTTGGCACTCCGCTGTTTGGGTTGGTGCACATTATCTCTGGTCACCACGACGACTTGAGAACGCGGACCGGGGCCGGCGTTGCCATGGGAAGCATTGGTCACGATACCGACGAAGGTAAAAAGCAGCAGCGCAAGATGGAACAGTACCGATCCTACCTCGCTGTGCAGGCTGGTCTGCAGAAGTGCCTGGGCCCGAGCGCTTTGCAGGCCATCTATAAAATCGAGCCGAATAAGTGGATTTTTGTTGGGGAATGGTCAGGCAAGTGCCTCATGGTGGTGACGCAGAAGAATGGCGACGACTACGACATCACGACTCTTTACATTGGCTCCATGGGCGGAGTGAACGCAGTAGCGGGAACCAGCAACCGCAAGGCCGCCTGGAAGCGCAAGATGGCGAAGTTACCACCAGGTTGGTAATAGCCGCGAGAGACGCGCAATCCGAAATCTCACGGATTTGCGGCACGATAACGGCTGGACAGTGCATGTCTCGCGGTTCCGCAGCCCATCCACTACTGCTTTAGAGTTGCTGGCTCTCCCGACACTCATGGATCGAGCTCAGGAGTTTGAGCGGTTTTTATTGCGATAATTGCAGGATCGTCACGGAATATCTATCGCGATGCTGTCTGTGACAGCAAGCAGTGCCTACTCGCCGGCTGCCTTCTTCCTGGTGGCGTCTTCCTGGTTCCACACGGGGTTCGAGATCGCACCTCCACCTGCCGTGTCCCATATGCTCACTCGTGCCCACTTCCAGTTCGGCGCGGTCAGCTTCCACGCAAAGCTTTGTGATTGGAACTCTCTCGTGTCCTCTAGGGGAAAAGACTCGGTGTGCGTCTGCATACCGTCTCCCCAAACCACATAGGCGATGCGCAGCGGAAACGTTGATGAAGTCTCCACGCGAACCAGGAACATATTTTGGCCGGAACGCTGGATGCTGTGGTGCCGAAAGACCACTTCACCGGTAGAGATAAAGCTCCGGCCCTCAGCCATTGCATGGATGATTTCAATAGAATGATCGGAGTCGGGCAGGTGCGCCGCTTCGACATAGTTCACGTTCATATGCGCGTATAACTCGTCTTGCCTGCTCAGTTGAAAAACGTCCACTTCGCCGACCAACGTCTTGTGGAAACCCATATTATTCAGATCGTCGACTACCTTAAAGGCGCGGGCACCGAGATAAGGCAACGAAAGGTCAGATGGCATCGCCTTCCAGCCGCTTCCGAAGTAGCTGGCATCGTGGAAGTAATCGGTGTTCAGAATCTTGTCCGGAAATCCGGTCGACCCCTTGGTGCGTGGATGAGTTTCATAGACATATCCATGCTCTTGGCGAACGAGGCGAAACATATCTTCTGCCGAGCCCACGCGAT
>CALMAP010000325.1:0-900 GCA_937859825.1 uncultured Terriglobus sp.
CGCCAGTTGTGCCGCAATGGTGGTGTTCGCCTGAGTCACTGCATTCGCCTGGGCCAGCGGCACGAGGTTTACCGGGATGTTGTATGGCAGGTGCAGCGAGTGATTGCCCACGTAGTTGACCTCAAGGGTTACAGCGAGCGGCAACTGGTGCTGCACACCCAGGTTCCACTGCTGCACCATCGGCATGGGGGAGAGCATGTCGAGGCTCAGACCGCTTACGGTGTATGGGTTGGCGGCACGCGACGTGTCCGCAGGCGAGGGGATCGCCGCGAAGGACGCAGTCAGGTCCGGAGTAAGTGTGAGAGGCAGCCCCTGGCTGAGTGAGAACGGCTGCGGCACGGCGGTGCCCAGCGCGTTGGAGGCCTGCGTCTGGTCATACCCTGGGTACGCGATCTGCCCGCCAAGGTTCTGGAAGATGGTGCCGTAGAAAGTGCCGAACGCTCCTCGGAGTACGGTCCTGCTGTCCACGCTGAAGGCGAAGCCCACGCGAGGAGAGAAGTCTGCTTTGGCGGTCTGTACGTTCAACGACTCCGACGCGTTTACGCCTGCACGCAGGAGCAGGCCTGTATTTGGGTCGAAACGTGAGAAGACGTTCTTCGCGATCTTTACCGGCGACTCGTACTCGTACCGTAGTCCGGCGTTTACAGTCAGACGCGGCGTAAGCCTCCAGTCGTCTTGAAAGAAGAGTCCGAGGTTCCAGTTGCGGCGGCCGGTCGAAGGCTGCGGAAGCTGATAATTTGCGGTACTAATCTTTCCTGTGAGAAAGTCGGCGAGCCCTGTTGTTGGATTCCCGGTCGCGCCATGGTTCGTCTGCGTGCCGGTGAACGCGATGGATCCGTTGGGGCTGCCGGACGGGTTGTAGCTGTTGAACTGATTCTTGCGCAGCGACACACCGAACCG
>CALMAP010000325.1:910-6438 GCA_937859825.1 uncultured Terriglobus sp.
GGCTGTAGGTGTTCGTTACGTTGCTCTGATTCGTGTTCGTGTCCGCGCCGATGTTGTTGTAACCCGTGATCGTGATCTGCGGCGTTTCTTCAAGTGGAAGGCTTGCAATGCCCAGCGCCAACGACGCGCCAAGGCCTGTCCCCGGTGGGTTGCGCTGGATGTCGTTGCGGAAGAAACCCATGTTTGCGTCGGTCACGAAATTCGGCGTCCACACCCGGGTGTACTGGAGCGCCCCCAGCCACGAACTGGAGCAGGCGCAATCGTAATTGGTGTTCAACAGGGGAACGTTGTAGACCACCGGATTCGGTGTGGAACTGGTGAAACGATAGAGATTGAAGCTGAACCGGTCTCCCTGCGAGGCTGACCAGTCCACGCGGCCCACAGCGCGTGTCTGGTCGGGTGAGGTCGTGTTCTGCTGCAAGTAGTTGTTGGTGGTACGGCCGTTCACCGGGTCATAGGTCCCGGTTGCGTTGGGCAGGGGTATCAGCGCAAGAATTTTCGCGGCCGCTGGATCGACGCCTGCAGTGATTCGGTTTCCTGTGTACTGCGGCGTGTTTGTGCCAGGCGATGCGGTCGTGCCCGGCATGTACACCGGCAGCCTGGATGCGGAGAAATCGCCTGCCCGTTTTGCTGCATCCGGTACTGTGAGCGTAGTCGTGGTGGTGGCGCGTTGAATCTGGCGATCGTAGTTGGCAAAGAAAAAGAGCCGTCCGTGTCCATCGAACAACCGCGGTACGATCACCGGCCCACCCAGTGAGGCCCCAAACTGGAAAAAGCGGTTGCGCGGCCGGGGAATGGGTGCACCCGTGGTGCTGTCCACGTTGAGCTTGTTGAAATAGGTGTTCGTGTTTACCACCTCGTTGCGAATGAGGGAGTAGACCGATCCATGAAAAACGTTCGTTCCAGAGCGTGTGTTGGCTGTGAGCACAGCACCGCTGGTGCGTCCGTACTCCGCGGGTGCATTGGTCGTAAGGAAGCGGAGCTCATCGATGCCGTCTGGCGAGGGCAGCACCTGCGGTTGTCCATTCGGCATTACGATCACAGACACGCCATTCAGCAGGACCTCAGTGTTCAACGTGCGGCTGCCATTGATGGAAAGCTGGATCGTGTTGACCGCAGTGGGATTGCCACCCGTAGCCACGCCGGGCACAAACGCCAGCAGATTCTCGGTGTTTCGATTGGCAAGGGGAAGGTTCTCCACATCGGCGGGTGCAATGAGCGTCGAAATGCCGGACGTGGTGCGGTCTAACGCACCATCCCTGGCGGTCACTTCAACGATCTCCGTGACGCTGCCCACCTGCATGGCGACGTTCACTGCCGTCACCTGCGACACGGTGGCAATCACGTTGCGAACGGTGGTCGTCCTGAGGCCAGACGAGGAAACAGTGATGGTATAGACGCCGGGGAGCACAGACGGAACGGTGAAGTGTCCCGTGCTGTCGCTGTTGCCACGGAAGACGCTCGTGCCGGTCTGATCGTTTGTTACTGCAACGGTTGCTTCTGGTACAAGCGCACCGCCCGTTTCGACCACCTCTCCGCGAATGGTGCCATTGGCACTCTGCGCGAACATCGCTGGCACAGAGCACATACCGCACAGGGAAAATACAGTGAAGCTGGCCAGTGCACCACGAACTCCCCGCGAAGTCGATCGCTGACGGACTGCTGCCGTGCGCACCATGCGTTTCGAGGCCGGAGTATTCAGGCTACGGGTCCCGCTGCCCGTGCGGGCGCATCATCGCGTAGTGCTGCAGGCAGCCTGTCCTGCCTCACTCCGTCGTAGCACTGCAGCGCACAGAAGCGCTGGATTGAGCGCGGAATCCCCACCGCGGTAAAGCCCGCATGGCCGGTGCTTGGGTATGGCCCACCGTGGTTCATGGCGGGGCTGAGCGCGACGCCGGTGGGCATCTTGTCGTTAAGCAGCCGTCCACAGCGTGGCCGCAGGCGCGCAGCCACCTCGTGGTAGAGGGCATCGTCTGCACTATCCTCCGCGGAGTAGATGCTTGCGGTCAGGTTCCCCTCAAGCGTCTCGAGGGCACGCAGAAGCTCTGCGTGGTCCGTGCAATGCACGACCGTTGTAACGTTACCGAACGCCTCTTTCTGCAATGCCTCAGCCTGTGCGAGAAACTGCGCCCCGCTTACCTGCAGGACGGTGTTGCGGTAGCACGCGCCGGGTGAGCCGCTCTGAGGTGTGGCACCGGTACGCACCGTGGCACCGGCCGCAGTCAGCGCCTGCACGGAGCGGTGCAGGGCATCGCGCCCGGCATGTGAGAGCAGCGGTGCAGGATTACGCGAAGCGTACGCACTGGACAGGCCCTGCACAAAGGCGTCCGTGTGCGGTCCGTCCACAACAAAGAGAAGATTCGGGCTCGTGCAGAACTGTCCCGCTGCGGCAAGCCCGCTGTCCGCGGTCTCAGTAACCAGCGCGTCCACACGCTCTGCAAGAGCGCCAGGCAAAAACACGATGGGATTCAGGCTCGACATCTCGAGATAGATCGTTCGCCCCGCCTCGTCCGCAGCCCTTTTGAGCGCGAGTCCGCCCGCGCGGCTGCCCGTGAACGCGGTCGCACCTACGCGTGGGTCGGCCACCAGGCGAAGGCCGTCCTCAGGCTGCAGATGGTAAAGCATCTGCAGGGGGGCAGCAGGCATGCCCGTTACGGCGGTGGCATGCCTGGCGCACTCAGCCAGCAGCCTGCTGGTCGCCGGATGTAACGGATGTGCCTTCGCAATTACCGGACATCCAGCCGCAATGGCTGCGGCGAAATCACCACCGGCAACGCCGTTGAAGGCAAATGGAAAATTGTTCGGACCAAAGACTACCACCGGCCCAATCGGCGCAAAGCATGACCGGATGTTCAGCTTTGTATCGATCACCGGCTGCATCCACGAGCCATCACGCGCGGCTTGCGCAGCCTGCCTCAACTGTGTGGTGGTGCGCGGCAACTCCACGTCCGCTAGCCGTGGCCTGACAGGCAGCGCGGTCTCGCGATGTGCTGTCTCCGTCAACTCGGAGGCGCGCGCTTCGATAGCACGGGCAAACGCCTCGAGGAACGCTGCCCGTTGTTCCGCTGCGACCTTTTGCAACGCTACAAATGCATGCTGGGCGGCGTTCAGGGCAAGATCGCAGTCCTGCCAGGAGCTGACGGGATACTCACCTTCCAGCGCCTCCCCGGTCGCTGGATTCATCGTGCGAAATGTGTCCAGTGCATGCGCCGCTGTCCAGGTGCCGTTCAACCAAATCGATTCCACGTGTGCTCCTCTGATGAGTTCAGCATGGCAAGATGCAGTTCTCAGTCTCTCAGGCATTCTCTTCTGCTACCGGCAGGCCAAAGGTAAATACGGAACCATGACCGGCCTGGCTGGTTACAGCGATCGTGTTGCCGTGTGCTTCCACGATGGCGCGGCTGATGGCCAGCCCCATGCCAGTGCCGCCGGTCTGCATGGTGCGATTGCGCGCGCGGTAAAGCCGGTCGAAGATCAGGTCCTGCTCCGCTGGGTCGATACCGATGCCGCGGTCCGCAACGCTGACCAGCACAGTAGTGTCTTTGCGTTCTGCCGCCACGAAGATGGGCGAGTTCGCAGCAGAGTACTTCGCAGCATTCTCGAGCAGGTTACAGAGCACCTTGACGATCATCTTTGGATCGCAGAGCACCCTGGGCAGCTCCGGCAGCGTGACCGTTACGGGGTGTTCCGACAACACGGAGCCGCAGGTGCCGCAAGCCTCGGAGAGGATGCCGCCCAGGTCTGCAGGGCCGAAGTTCATGTGAACTTCACGGGCCTCAATTTGGGCCATCTCCACTGCCTGGCCCACAAGGCGGTTCAGGCGGTCGGCCTCTTCATCCACAATCGAGAGCAATTCGTGCCGGGCTTCGGATGGGACTTCGTCGTTGGTCAGCAAGGTGCTTGCCGCGCCTTTGATTGCGGTGAGCGGCGTGCGCAGCTCATGGGTGATGGAATCGAGGAGGAGTGTGCGTAGCCGTTCACTTTCGCGATTGGCCTCAGCCCTGGCAACGTTTTCCAGCGCATGCGCGCGGTCAAGCGCGATGGAGGCGAGTCCTCCGATGGCGCGGTAACTCTCGCTTGAAAGCTCCAGATCCGCAAGCGTGAGCAGGCCGCGGGGACGCACGCCCGCGCGCAGCGGAATCCGCACCGTTCCGTCCGGCGTAGTCTCGACATCCGGCAGAGACAGCGCAAGCTGTCGAAGCTGGGCCGGGTTTTCTACAGAAGGGCCGGGCAGGCCGGCCTGGTAGATGCGATCCCCTTCCAACAAGTAAACAATCACCGAAGACGTGCCGGAGACGCGTAGCAGAATGGCTGGCAACGACGAGAGAAGTTGCACCACGTCTTCTGCCTGCAAAAGCTCGCGGCTGAGTGAGAGGAGCAGCTCGACTTCACGGTGCCGCGCCTGCGCCAGCTCAGCCTCGTCGCGCGCCTGCTGCGAAAGGCGGCTGCCCACCACGCTGGTGGCCAGGAAGGCGAAGAGCGCAAGCCAGTTCTCCGGGTCCGAGATTGTAAGGGTGCCCATCGGGGGAAGAAAGTAGAAGTTGTAACAAAGCGCAGCCATGAGCGAGACGCCGACCGCATACCGAAGGCCCATGCGCGCTGCCAGCAGCAGAATGTAGAGCACCAGCGTGAGCGCCACGGTCGTAGGGTTCACGTGGATCCAGCGGTGATATGCGGTCACAATTGCGCCGAGAACGGCAACAGCTATGATCCACTGTGTGAGCGCGATGTACCGCTTCGGCTTCATGGAGGAAATTCTACGGCGTGGCGAGTGAACGCAATCTCCAGCGCAAATCCGCGGAAGACTGGCTGCGATCTAGCGGTGAAGCGGAATCGCAGCGCGGGCGCCTGAAAGTCTTTCTCGGCTACGCACCCGGTGTCGGTAAGACCTTCAGCATGCTGGGCGAAGGAATCCGCCGCCGCAGCCGGGGTGAGGATGTGGTGATCGGCGTCGTGGAAACACACGGCCGCAGCGGTACCGCCGAACTGGCTTCCAGGCTGGAGCAGGTCCCCCGGCGCGAGGTGGATTACAAGGGCGCGCTCTTCGCTGAGATGGATGTCGACGCCGTGCTCGCGCGCTCACCCCAGGTGGCGCTGATCGACGAACTTGCCCACACGAACGTTGAGGGTAGCCGGTTCGGCAAGCGCTATGAAGACGTGCTTTTCCTGCTCGACCACAGAATCGATGTGCTCAGCACGATCAACATTCAGCATGTGGAGAGCCTTTCCTCTCGTGTCCACGCGCTTACCGGGATCGAGGTACGCGAGCAGGTGCCGGATTGGGTCCTCGACCGCGCGGACGAGATCGTGCTGGCTGACCTGACACCGGAGGCGCTGGTTACCCGGATGCGCCGGGGTGACGTGTATCCCCCGGAGCGCGTGGAGCGGTCGCTGGCAAACTTCTTCCGCCGGGGGAACCTGATCGCCTTGCGGGAGATGGCGTTGCAGCGCGTGACCCGTGCGGTGGACCGTACGCTGAACGACTACGGGGAACGCAAACGACTCGGCCGCATTGGACGGTGCGTGAG
>CALMAP010000326.1 GCA_937859825.1 uncultured Terriglobus sp.
GTCAGCAAAAAAACTGCGTAAAAGTGGGCACTCTTGAACAAGGACCATCCAGATTTCAAGCCCAAGCCGCGGCCCAAGTACAAGCTGACCCGGCAGGAAGTGATTTCCAAGGTTGAACTTGCCTGCGAAACCGGCTCGGTTCCAGGAGGTCCTCCGGAGACGGTCGATTCGCCGCCGGATATCGCCGTGTTGCCAGCACCGCCTGTCGCAATCCCTTACATCCTGCCCAATCTGCCGGACGTGGTGGAAGTTGCAACCAACGGAGCACCGCCGCTCACGTTCATTCCGCCCTACACCACGGGTGTGACGCCTCCGGGGGTCTCGTCCGTGCCTGAGCCGAATAACCTGGTGCTGGCACTTACCGGAACAACTCTGGCCGGATTGTTCGTTCTTGTTGCTCGCAAGCGAGAACAGGAAATAGCGGCCTGAACGCTCGTTGCAGGTTGGGAAGGAAGCGCAGCTGAAACTGCCTTCTTCGCCTTGCTATTCAGATATGTCTCTCACGCAGCGGAAACCGATGTGCGTGGTTGCGCTATCCGGTGTGTTCGACGTTCTGGCGGAGACACGGTAGCGCGTGCAGTAGGTGTGATGGCAGAGATAGGAACCGCCACGCAGCACCCGCGCGGAGCCCTGCGCCGGACCTAAGGGATTGTGCCGGGTCGCGGCGAGATGGTGCGTGGGATGGAACCAGTCCGCAGCCCACTCCCAGGTATTGCCGGTCATGCCGTAGAGGCCGTATCCGTTGGGCGGAAAGGCGTCTACCGGGGCTGTGCTGATATAGCCGTCTTCGGCAGTGTTGTGGAACGGAAATTCTCCCTGCCAAAGATTGCACAGGTGCTGATTGCCCGGTGTGAGCTCGTCGCCCCAGGGATAGAGCTTCTGTTGGAGGCCGCCGCGTGCGGCGTACTCCCATTCGGCTTCGGTAGGCAGGCGCTTGCCAGCCCACTTGGCGTAGGCCTCTGCATCGTTCCAGGAAACCTGTACGACGGGGTGATGTTCGCGACCCGTTAGTGAGCTGCCCGGCCCTTCCGGCGATCTCCAGCAGGCACCGTCTACGGCCATCCACCACTCTGCTCCGTAGAGACGGCGAGGGTCGGCCATGTCCGGCCCGTCCGGTCGAAAGACGAAGGACCAGCCGATGCGCTCGGCCTCCGTAACGTAGCCGGTCGCATCGGCAAAGGCAGCAAAGGCTTCATTGGTGACGGTGAAGCGGTCTATCCAGAAGGGGTCCAGCGTAACGGCACGTACAGGACCTTCGCCATCGGCAGGAAAGACATGCTTGGAATCGGAGCCCATCAGGAACGTTCCTCCGGTCAGCCGCTCCATGCCCTTCGCTGAACCTTCGCGCGCGAACACCCGGTCACGTGAGCGTTGCTGTGAGTTGCGCAACGTCGCAGCGTTTTCCCGGGTGGGCAGGCAGCAGGAGCGTGCTGTTTCATTCATGACGAAGCTCCCAAAGGTTCCGCAAGTGCGCCTTCCACGTCTTCGATTCTCGCCTGCTGCATCGCGGTCCAGACCTCGCGGGAGCGTACAGCGTTGCGGCGCTCCTCCAGCAGGTGCCTTGCAAGCGCATCTTTGACTTCGCTGAAGGGCTGGATGCGCGGCGCGTGCCGGTCGATTACCTTCAGCAGGTGCAATCCAAAGATGGTCTCAATCACCGGGCTGACCTCACCTGCCTTCATCACAAAGAGAGGTGTTTCCAGTTCGGGCACCAGATCACCCGCAGTCACCCAGCCAAGGTCAGTCGTCACACTGCCTGATGCGCGTGCCATGATGCGTGGGAAGGGCTTACCTTCCTGCAACTGGTGCAGCGCATCGTGGAGTGCGAGCCTCGCGGCCTCGCGTTCCACGTCTTTCTCGGCCGGAAGAAAGATCTGCACGGCGTGCACACGCTCCGGCTGTGCGTACTCCTGTAGCCGCTGCCGGTACACCGCTTCAACCTCGGCCTTGCCGGGACGCGGAACGTGACGCACGAGGAGCGCCTCGAACTTCCGGCACAGCAATGCATCGTGCCGGTCTGCTCGAATACCCGCGCCGCAGACGAGGTAGGAGTCGCTACCCCATAATTTGCGCCGTTCCTGCTCAATCTCAGCGTCGGACACGCTCAACCCGGCGCTCTTCGCCATCTGCAGCATCACCGTCAGCTCCAGCACATTCCGCTCCGCCTCACGCTGCATTGCACGAAATGTGGATGGGTCGTTCTGCAGAACGGCATCTGGAGACAAGCCCCCGCTCACCTGGAGAAAGGCACGATGGAAGCGTGCATCACTCACCACCTCTCCATTGATGCGCAGCGCCATGCTTCCAGCTTATCGCCGCCTTGCCGCTGGCAACGAAAACGGGAGCGCGATGGCGCTCCCGTCAGACAAGGAACATCTACTGGTTCGAGGCCTGCTCGATTGCTGTCGGCATGGAGGTATTCCGCAGCTTGTCGAACAGTGGAACGGCTGGTGTGACCTCCGGTGCCACGTTTGCCGTTGAGACAGCAAGCACGCGAACGTTCGGGTTGTTCGGCAGCGTGAGCGTGGTTGCTCCTGCGGGAACATCAAGCTCATACGCAAAGATGTAGCTGTACGCATAAGGCTGGTTCAGGCCCGTTGCGGTGTGGTGGTGTGAGCTGTACCAAGCCACATTTGCGGGCTTGATGAAGCCTTCGCGCAGGCCGGTATAGTCCTCCGGATAGCGCGGGGAAGGCTCGCTGCGTTCAGCCGCGCGCAGATCGGCCGGGGGCCACTTTTGATTGTGAGCGGAGCTTGCCCAGTCTACGGGCGGCACCTGGCTCTTCCAAAGGCGCGTGTCCCATTGACCGAGAAAGCCGCCCCAGTCCTGCACGGTCAGGTTCGCGGTCTGGTTGCCTACCTTGAGCACGGCAGCCTGGTCGCCGTTGCTGCTTGCTGCCAGCACGTATACGCGATTGAATTTGCCGGCGGGCAGCGTGATGGATTGTCCTTTCGCCGTGACGGCGTTCGGTGTGCCCGTAGCCGCCTTGCCGAGCGTAAAATTCACGCCCTCGTAGGCCAGTTCCGTCGGCAGCATCTCTGCCGGGTAGGCATCGCCCTTGCCATCGAAGCCGCCCGCGGGTGTTTGCGTGTCGTCATTCGTGGCGATGGCCGTGTCATAGGTAAGTGCCGCTGGCTGAGAAGTAACGGCAGGCACTGCAGCCGATGCCGCACCCAATTTGAAGGCGAAGGTTTTCGGCTCGTATCCCTTGAGCGAGGTCACGATTGCGCCGCCATTCAGCGAAACGGCAGGCGCGCCTTCCACCGGCAGTTCCTGCGCATTGATCTCGCGTGCCGCCGTAATCGGCCCCGCGAAGCTGACACGAACGTCGCTTGCGGGCTTGCCGTCAAGTTCGACGAGACGAAGCACCATCTCATCGGAAATCTCGGACTTCTTTACCGCGAAGACGCGCACCCGTGGATTGCTGACCTTCAGCAGGCTGAACTGTTTGCCCAGCTTGCCCGCGTGCGGCGTGGTAACAAAGGCGCGAATGGGATCATTCAATCGGTACGCCTGCCAGTCCGTACCTGCTTCGCGCCAGCCGCCCTTGTGACCGGTGAGGCCGAAGGTGATCTCGTGATGGCCCCAGTCCTGGTTGGCCTGGTCGGTGTACGAC
>CALMAP010000327.1:0-900 GCA_937859825.1 uncultured Terriglobus sp.
CTATTGGGCAAGTCTGACATCGCTGATTGCACTGAGCAGCTTCATCTATGGCATCTCCTTGCGCAGGGGCTTGCACGAGTTCATCAGCTACTAAGTTTCAGCAGAGCCGACAGTTTGTCAGACCCCATGCGAAGGCATGGGGTCTGGTGCTTTTGGCGTACGTCCAAACCCGCTCTGGAACACTCTAATTTCTGGAAACGTATTTATTAGCTTGGCAACATTACCCATTCCGTTGGAATTGCCTGAGGGGATGATTCCTCCCTCAGATGTGACAGGACGCCTGCGTGACCGTTTCGGCCGTGCAATCACGGATCTGCGGGTCTCTGTAACGGATCGGTGCAACTATCGCTGCGTGTACTGCCGCACGGGAGAAGAAGGCGTGCAGTTCACGGAACTGCCCATTGCGGACTACGTACGCATGATCCGCCTCATGGTGAACCTCGGTGTGGAAAAAGTCAGGCTCACCGGTGGCGAGCCACTCCTGCGGCGTGGACTCCTGGAGATGATTCGCGAGGTCAGGAAGATGACCGTGGCTTTCGATGCGGATGGGTCGTCCTCGACCAGCCACATCCCGGTCGAGATCGCGCTCACAACAAACGGACATCTGCTCGCTGGAATGGCGAAAGATCTGAAGATTGCCGGGCTTAATCGTGTCACTGTGAGCATGGATGCCGTGGAGCCGGATACGTTCTCCAGGATTACCCGTGTACCCGGTTCGTTTCAGAAGGTGTTGGACGGCATTCACGCCGCACAGGACGCTGGTCTGGATCCAATCAAAGTGAATTGCGTTCTTCTGCGCGGGTGGAACGATGATCAGATCGAAGCGTTTGGCGAGTTCGCACGCAGGGAGCGCATCGTTTTACGGTTCATCGAGTTCATGCCGTTGGAAGAGGGGCTTAT
>CALMAP010000327.1:910-3296 GCA_937859825.1 uncultured Terriglobus sp.
CCCGACGTCGTGGTGCGTGAGACAGAGATTGTGGAGCGCCTTGGCCGCATCGCACCTGTCGTGTCACTGCCACCCCGACAGGCGAGTGAGACGGCCCGGCGGTACGGCTTTGCGGACGGTATCGGGGAATTCGGGGTGATTGCACCAGTGTCCCGGCCGTTTTGCGGCCACTGCTCCCGCATCCGGCTTACCAGCGACGGCAAGCTGCGCACCTGTCTTTTTTCTCAGACAGACCATGACCTGTACGGCCGCATGCTTCAGGAAAAATCCGTTTCTGAACTGCACGCGTATATTCGGCAGGTGGTCGACGGAAAAGAGGCACGGCATCACATTGGCGAACCCGGCTTTTTAAAGCCGTCTCGCAGCATGGTTCACATTGGCGGCTAAACGTTTGCAGGGCTGAGACTGCCGCAAAAGTTGCATGGCAGAATTCCCAATTTGGGTTTATGGTCTATCCGACGCGCTTCCAGTCGGATATTCACTTCAAGCCGCAACGATACGAGCTGTTCTACCGCAGTGGCCAGGATGTTTCGAAAGTCTCAAAAACAACGGGAAATTGCGCTAACCCAGGCACTGCAACAGGACTACACGCGCCTGTTTATGGAAGTCGCGCGTGCCCTCACCTCCACGCTTGAGCTTGAAGTTGTTCTGAACACAGTGATGACCAAGATGGCCCAGTTTTTCGGGCCGGAGCGCTGGTCGATGATGCTGGTAGATAAAGAGCGGAACGATCTCTACTATGTGATCGCTGTAGGAGAGAACTCGAAAACGCTGGATGGGCTCCGGGTGCCTTTATGGCAGGGCGTGGCTGGATGGGTGGCTCTTACCGGCAGTCCGATGGTGGTGCCTGACACCAGTCTGGAACCGCGCTGGATCGAGTTCAGTCGTCAACATCCCGGCCTGGATGTTCATTCCATTGCATGCGTTCCCATCCGATCGGCAGAGGGCGTCGTCGGCGTAATTCAACTGTTGAACGCAAAAATCGATTTGCTATCGGATTACTCCATCCAGTTCCTCCGCGTTCTGTGCGATTTTTCCGCCATCGCCGTGCGCAATGCGGCAGACATGAAGCGCATCCACGAGCTTTCCATTACGGACGACTGCACGGGTTTGTATAACGCCCGGCATCTCTACACGATGCTTGAGGCACAGCTTGCGGCATCGGACGTGCAGCCCTTCAGCCTGCTCTTTATGGATCTTGACCACTTCAAGTCAGTCAATGACACTTATGGCCACCTGATTGGGAGCCGGCTCCTGGCCGAAGTCGGAGGACTTGTCCGGGAGATCGTGGGACCGGAAGCGGCGGCTTTCCGTTACGGTGGCGATGAGTTTGTGGTGCTTCTACCGGGACAGAACAAAACGACGGGAACCGAAACCGCCAAGCGGCTCTACTATGCTCTGCGGACCAACAAATTCCTCGGGGGCGCGGGACTTGCCCTGCATCTTCGTGGCTCATTCGGGCTCGCAACGTTCCCAGACGACGGTACCGACATCGAGAAGATCATCCGCGCGGCAGACGAAATGATGTACCACGTAAAAGGCTCTACCCGCGACAACCTGGCCATCGCCGGGCTGGGGCTGCTCTTTGACAGGCAGAAGCCGGAGATGGACGGAAACAATCAACTTGCGACAGGTCGAACCGGGCAAGACGCTCGTCTTCCTGCTCCCTCCGACGTAGCGACGGTGGGCCACTGAGATTTTCAGTCTGGCGTTCCCGATGTGCGTCTTCGCTCCAAGGTGGGGGGTCTCTTCGCTTCGGGCAGGATCGCGTCGCGATTTGGACCAGCCGTCGGGTGGATCCCAAAATCCCACACCCCTAGATTAACAGTACGGTCATTCAGCACTTCCATCAGAGCGTACTCGCCAAAGGTAAGCGGTTCGGTCGGCGCAATGCGCAGCCAGTGATTGCCTGGAAGGGTCGTAATAGAAGTAGGCACTACATCGGCCTGGCGTTTCCCTGAACCAAGCATGTTGATGGAGAAGCTGGTCACTACCCGCACGCCGCGCAGGATGTCGACCCGCACGACGACATACTGGCTATTGCGCGCGACCTTTTCCTCCTTTGGCCCCTTCGCGCCGTGCGTGTCTATCTCCAGTGCACCTGCGGGTATTTCATCAAGGGGCTGTGCATTCTCCTCAAGTCTGACGAAAAGTACCGGGTCTGGAACATGCATCTGCACGGAAGAGCGCTCGCCTTTGATCTCGACAAGCTGGTGCGAACTTGAGAGAGGATTCACCGCGGCGCGCAGGATATTGTGGGCAGTCTGCCGGTTCAACTCGCCGTCAGTCTGCTGCAAGACGGCGAGCTGGGGCTGACCTTGGTAGACATCCAGCGCAAGCGCGCTGTCCTCATCCGGTAGCCGGAGGTCCTTAGCCACCTCCGGCG
>CALMAP010000327.1:3306-3932 GCA_937859825.1 uncultured Terriglobus sp.
CTTCTGCCCCCAGCGCGGGATCGATCTGAATGTATGGCTCGCCCTTTGCGTTAGCGTCATGGGCCTTCTCCCATTGTGCGGTGGCGTTCAGATCGACCAGCGCCAGCGGAATCGATTCCATCTCGCCTGCACGTTCGGCCGAGCGGTAGACCACGTTCTTGCCTTCTACCCGGTACGAGAGCACCACCTGGTATGAGCCGTCGCGCAGGTAAAGGCGTGTTCTCTTCAGGCCTGCTCCTGTGCTGCTCTCCAGAGGCAGCGATGGCCGTTCCTGCGCGGCTAAAGCAAGCGGACCAACAATAGGCAGCAACAGGAAAAGGGCGGCGGCAAGATCACGCATGAAGGTTTAGACGCCGCCTGCTGCTGTCTCGCGCAAATCGCTGTTCGATTCCCGTGAGAGGCTCAAGCATGCTATCCGGCATCCAATTCAGCATGAGCGACAAAGGCGTACCGAAGACTTTTCTGCTGGGCGGTGATCTTTCTGTAAACCGTCTTGGATATGGCGCAATGCGCATCACCGGCGACGGTGTGTGGGGCCCGCCTAAGGACCCGGAAAGCGCGAAGAAGGTGCTGAAGAAGGCGGTGGAGTTAGGCGTTACCTTTATCGACACTGCGGACAGCTACGG
>CALMAP010000328.1 GCA_937859825.1 uncultured Terriglobus sp.
GGCATGCTGCAGGCACTCATCAGTGGGCGCGGCGCAACGGGGCTGTTCTACGACTATCGGGAGCTGTTGAAGCAGGTGCAGAACAGCTACAACGCCAAGGTCTCGGCCACCGAGCTTGAGATACTCGCGCCCGTGTTCGATGCGGAGGTGCTGGTCTTGGACGAAATCGGCGCGTCCAAACCGACGGACTGGGTGTGGGATACAGTCGCGCACATTCTGAATACACGCTACAACGACAGGCGTACCACCATCATTACGACCAACTATGCCAACCTTCCGCCTCTTGGCATGAATACGGCTGACACGCCGGCCCAGTATGCCCGGTCTGCCGTGCGCGAAGAGACGCTGGGCGATCGCATTGGCGAGCGCATGCGCTCACGCCTGCAGGAAATGTGCGCCGTCGTTGAGATGCAGGGCGAGGACTTCCGGCAAAAGGTCAAACGCGCGTCCTTCGCCTGAGCTTCGCATTCTGCGTAAAGGAGTGCGGCGCGTTGTTACACTCCTGCCATGGCAACGCCCTTTTCGACAGAAACAAAGAAGGAATCCGGTATCTCAGGCAAGGTACTACTGATCGCGGCGCTCGTCGTGGGCGTTCTTGTTGCGATTGCAGCGATCGCTACCCTGCATCGGCCTGCGGTCAGTGGGAATGCTCCTGACAGCTATGCTCCGAGCTTGGGTATTGCAAACATTCAGCTTTCCGAAGCCACGAATGGCGCTGGCGGTAAGGTGACGTATGTTGATGGCACACTCAAGAACAGCGGTGCAAAGACGCTGCAGGGAGCGATTGTGCAGGTCACTTTCGCTGCCGGGGATGGTTCCGTGGCACAGACGCAGACCGTTCCCATGACTCTGGTCCGCACCCGGACGCCTTACATCGATTTGGAGCCGATTTCGTTGGAGCCGCTTGCTTCCGGAAGCAGCCATGACTTCCGGCTGATTTTTGAGAGCGTGCCTGAGAACTGGAACCAGAAACCACCAGACATGCGCGTGGTGCATAGCGATGTGCGCTGATGCAGGACTGTAGAAACTTCATCCTGGCAGAAGAAATTGCCACATTGGGAGCACTACCAATGGCGGGTCGCTGTCTGTAAGTGATTGAATTAAATCGAGATCATCGTTTGGCATGACCATTGCTCTGTTTATGCCGTATCCAGCTATTCGCTCTTCTCCCGGGGCATCAAGGCTGGCATGCGGTTTTAAGG
>CALMAP010000329.1 GCA_937859825.1 uncultured Terriglobus sp.
CATCGGTCCTGCTTAGCCGAAGTGCCGCTCCGTAGGCCACAGTTCCGCCCAGGGCTTCTTCATGCCTCGGCAGACATAGATCGGCTGCCCTTCCTCATCGTCATTGCCCACGCTGAACGGCTTCACGAACTCGCCCCCAACCACACAGAATTGGAAGAGCCGCTCACGGTCTTTGCGTCCTATGCCAATGGTAAGCAGCGTCTGCGGCGCGGTGTTGTTGGGCCGGGCGTAGCCGCGGTAGTAGAACGTGTTGGCGCTGCTGATGGGATAAGGCAGCCCAAAGCCCGGTCCGAAGAGCGCCACCGCACCTGCCTCACCATAGTTGCCTACAGCCACACCGGCTGCGATCTTCTCCTCCGCCGGCAGTGTGTCGCGGACACGCGCAATGGCAGCCACCATCTCCGGCCAGCCGAACTGGTCGCGAATGTCGCTGGAATGTACCAGTTGCCAGTGCAGCAGGCCGGAGCCGAGAGGAGCGACCGCGCAACTCATCAGGACGGCCACCGTAGCACTCAGCAGCTTGAGAACCACGGCAGTCGAGCGAAGCGTAGTCCTCAATGTCCTGCTCAGATACAGTGTCCAGCTTTCGAACCAGACAGCCCCGCCGGCATACAAGGGCAGGTACGCGGGAAGCAGGTAGTAGCCGCGTCCCTTTGCGAATGCGAGCAGTAGCAACGGTCCGGCATAGAGAAAGAGCAGCAGGCGAAAGCGCGCACTGCGAGCGAGCCACACCGCTCCGGCGATGGCAAGCGGCAGACCGATTGCCATGTACTTCAACTGGTCCATGAAGTAGCCGTCTGCCCTGCCAATGCGAACATCGCGTTCGTGGATGAAGTGCAGCATCTTCAACGTCACGAAGCCGTGTCGCCACTCCCATAGCAGGTTGGGTGCGGCGATCGCCATCGCCACGAGCACGCCGAGGTAGAGCCAGCCGCTGCGCAGGTGGCGCCACCGCGACGGCAATGCAATAAGCCCTGCGAGTAGCCCAGCGATGAGAAAGGCGATGGTGTACTTCGACAGCACGCCCATGCCTGCCGCTGCACCGGCCACGATCCACCATCGCTCGTCCTCCGTTTCCAGCAGCTTTGCCACACTGAAGATCGTGAGCGTCCACGCCATTGCGTCTGTGATCACGTACATGAGCCATTGCCCGATCACAAGCTGAATGCCCAGCATCAGCAGCGGGGTTAGTACCTGCGCAAAGTGCCGGCCACCCAGCGCACGTGCCGTAAAGCCACCCAGCACCAGCATCGCCGACGACAGCAGCATGGAAGGCAAGCGCAACACCAGCGGCGAGATACCAAAGATCGAGATCGACAGCCTACCCAGCCACGACGTAAGCGGAGGGTACGGCACGTAGCCCCAGTCCATATGGCGAGCGTCTTCCAGGAACTGCAACTCGTCGCGGTGAAAGCCGTAGCGGTTGCCGAACGCAAGGTGCAGCAGAAGCGTGAAGGCGGCGATGGCAAGAAGCGGCCAGTTGCTGGTCCGTTCAGAGCGTGCCTCGGTCATCTAGTCTCCCGATCTGGCATCGTAGCGCTTCTCGTTTGTCATCACACACCGTTTGTCATCCCGTAACGAAGTGAAAGGGATGACAAACAAAGAATCAGAACAGCCGCTCTGCCCGCCTCAGATTTCCCGCACTCCCGATGTTTGCCAGCGTGAAGTTGAAGCGGTAAGCGTTCTCATTACGCACGCTGCCCAGCTCGAACTTGCGGTACTCCCCGCTGATGCCGCAGCAGTTCCAGTTGTAGGCAAGCTGCAGCGCGCCATACTGCGGCTGCGGCAACGTCAGGTCAAGCCCCACATTCGTGGCGACGCTGAAGCCCTGCTTGGTGGGTGTGCCGTAGCCCAGCAGCAGCCGCAACTGGCTGAAGTCCGAGAGCTGAGAGGTCGTGTTGCCGGTGCTTGCGGTGTCCAGCCGCTGGAAGCGCCCGGGTGCGTTGAGCCGGGCGTAACTCACCCCGCCAAAGTACGGCCCGGAGTGGTAGTTCACAAACGTGTTGCTCTGTGTAAATTTGTTCAACACGGTGTCATAGTTCATGTCCCACTCCGCGTCCAGGTGCGAGGTGGCACTGAGCCGCATCTTCGACACGATAGGCGAGAGGGAGCGCGGCTGGCCGGTAAGAAACGCGACGCCGCTCAGGTCCAGCGTGGTCGCCAGCACATTGCGAACCGGGTTCCCATTCGGATTGGCAACCAGCACGCGGGTGCCGAAGGTGTCGTTCAGGTAGCGGCGCTGCACGATCGTCCAGCGCAGGCTTTCGCGTGTTCCACCGCAGGTGGCGGGTTTGTCTTCGGGCGAAAGGGCCGCGTCCGGCGCGGCGGTGATGCCTGTGCCCATCGAAACGCCGACGTTACTGTTGCGATTGGCTGTTGCGTTGTCCGCGGGATCTCCGCCATTCGGCAGCTCGCCTTCTTCGCACGGACGCAGCCTGGTGGGCCGAAGGAAGAGCCGCTGGGTAAGACCGTACTCCACTTCGTTCGTGTCTGAGACAACATCGGTGGGATCGAAGCGCAGCGTGCGGATAAAATCGTCCACGCCTGTCACGTAGCGATAATGCGCCTCGGGCTCAATGGTGTGCTTCATCGCACGGCCAAGCAGGCGCGTAAAGGGGCCGCCCTCAAAGGTACGCTCCAGCACTGGAGCGCGAAGCTCCACATCGCCTTCGAATACAGAGCGGTTCAGGCTTTTGTTTACTTCCACAGGCAGCGGCCCGGGCAGAACTGTTGGATTACGCGATTTGGAATACCACGTGTCCCGCACGCCCGCCGTGCCGCGCAGCCGGAACCCGGCAAAGGCCAGCGGCAGAGAAACCTGCTGGTGAAAGTCCACCCGCTCCACAAAGCCCGTGTTCAACTGCGACGCGTTGCTGTCGGTACCCTGCGTTCTCTTGATGGCGGAACTCTGGAAGCTGCCATTCCACAGGAATGGCGAGCGGCCGATATGCCGCTCCAGCGAATCAAGGTCAAGCTGCGGCAGGTGCAGAATGCGCACCTGCTCCCCGGTGATCGTCCGCTTCAGGCCCTGGTACCGGTCGCCCTCGATGGCCGCGGCAAAGCCGTTGCGCTGCCAGGTGGCATAGGTCGTTGAGAGGATGTCTGTTGCCACCGCCTGGTTGAAGGTATCGGTAAACGCCTGGCGGTAGGCGTACTTGCTCAGGTACTCCGCGCTTGCCGCAACGCGCGAATAAGGCGAGAAATCATGGCGGCCATTGATTGTGATGTCCTCGCCGCCCTGGTTGATATAGCCGGTCGTCGAGGTGATGGACCCACCCGGTCCCGGGCGAAGAATGGTTCCGACAAAGCCACGGTCGATCAGGTTGCTGAAGTGGACGTTCAGGAAGTCGAGATCACGGCCCTTGTAGCGAAACGTGGCGGACTGCTGCCAACCGCGCTTCGAGAAGTACTCCAGACCCGCAGTCAGGTCCGTCGAGCGACTGAGGGCAAAATAAATTTGCTCGCCCAGAACGATCCCTTTGGTGGAGCTCTGCCCGACAACCGGGATCATCAGGCCGCTCTGGCGCTGGTCCGCACCCTCTTCGGGAACGGGATGGGTCACGTAGGGCAGATAGAAGACGGGTATGTTGTGGAGCCGGAAGACCGTACCCTTTGCCTGAGCACGGCCCTCATGCACCACAAAGTGCGCCGAAGAGAGGCTCCAGTCCGGGTCCGGCAACTGGCAACTGGTCACGCTGCCATCGAAGATTTCGAAGTCGGCTGGGCCATTTTTGACGACCACGCGCCCGCTGAACAGGAATGGGTTCCCCACCGTGTAAATTTTGCCGTTGGTGCTGGTTCGCAGCCCTACGGAGCCCGTCACATCGTAGAAGCGGCCAGTCTCATTCTGCAGGTTCAAAGTGCCGCGGCTGGCAGTAACCTGCTCGTTGGTCTTGCTGCCGTGCATGCGCAGGTGGCCAGTGGCTTCAAGCTCCTGCGTGTCTTCGTTGTAATCAATGT
>CALMAP010000330.1 GCA_937859825.1 uncultured Terriglobus sp.
CTCTACGAACTGCCAGACCCACCCTTTCGCGTGGGGCCGCGAAGAATGGGGCGGCCACTTCCGTGACCTCATTACCTTCGCTCCTCTTCCCGCACCGCATGCGCAATCGCCATGGCCATTACCAGGTCATCGTGCGTTCCGGCAGCGGCCTCGGCACGTCCGCCTGCTTTTTGCACAAAGCTGCGTGCCTCCTCGAACAGGCGTGCACTCAAGAACAACTCCGAACACGTTGCCAGCAACACACCCAGCCTGGCCAGCGCGCGTTCCCGGCTGGAACTCGTCGTAAGCCAGCCGGGTGCACCGTCCATGCCGTCATACACGCGCAGCCGCAGGTCGCCCTCCAGGTACGCCAGCACCGCGGCACCGTGGTTGTTGCGTTCAATCACCACGCGTGCCCCGTTGTATTCCCGCGCCAGTGCCGTAACCCGCTCCGCCAGCAGCCTTGGCGTGAGCCGCACCTGCATCTCCGCGCATTGGACGCCCGTGGCCGTATCCACGATCTGCACCGCGGCAAAGTCGCCATCCGCGGTACCACCCGCTGGATCGGCGGTCACCAGGTACTCGCGGCCAGGCACCGGTGGCAGCCACACCTGCAGCGCGCCGTTCCATCGCGTGGTGAGCGGCCTTGCCAGTACGCTCTGCCGGGCGAGAAGCGCAGCCGTGTCAAACACGCACGACCCACTTTCCCGGAAGCACTCCACTGCATCCTCCGCAAACTCCTGCGAACGCATCGCGCCGAAGCGTGCGGCCAGCGAGCGCCGGAAGCCGATCTGCTCCGCGGTAAGTCCCTCGCGTTCGCACAGGAGCTGTTCTTCCTCGGACATGTCCTGTACAGCATGGCCAACATAGCCGGGCTCCCACCACCACGGAAAGAAGTGCCTTACCGCACCGCGTTCTGACGCGCTTTGCCACTCCTGATAGAAGCAGCCATAAGCTCCGTTCGGCGTCGATTCCAACACTAGCTCGCCATCGGGCGCGAGCGCGGCACGCAGACCGGCCAGCGTAGCCGCCGCGTCGCCCGGCCAGCGCGACACCTCGCTGCAGTGCAGGTTCGTGACGGTCAGGCCGCGGCCCGCATTCGGTTCCGCCGCGCTCACCACGCGAAACTCCGAGTCGATCTCCGGAAAGCTCATCTCGCTCACGTTGGCCCGGCCGCGCCTGCCATAGCCCGTTTGAACGCGCACGGGCAGGTTCTCCCACATGCGCTGCACGATGCGAAACAGGCCTTCGGCGGCTTCGCGGGTGTGCGCCACCTGCACGGTCACGGTGCCGGGTACGAGCAACGTCTTCAAGAGAAAGCGCCCCGCCACCCATGTGCTCAGACCCATCTGCCTTGCTTTCAGCACGATGTTCTCGCGCCCGCGCCTATGCTCGAACTCTCGTTGGGCACGGTTCGCCACCAGCGGCACCAGCATGCCGCGCTTGTCGCGGACGACCAGCAGCCGCGCAGCAGCTTCGACCACCGTCGAAGCACTGTTCAACCTGCGCTTTGCCTCGGCAAACTCCTCCGCATCCGTCCTGCGCGTACCACCGCGCGGCATCACATCTCCCAGTGGCAGCCCGCGGCACCACCCGCGTTCGGCACATCGCGCAGAACCAGCGTGCTGTTCCCCGCAACCGGCAATCCGGTGCTGGAATAATCCACACCGTTCACCGGTTGCGAACCTGCAACTGCCCGCAGCGTGACAGGAAACGCATTCTGCGGATTACCGACACGGTACGTGGCACCACTCTGCCCCACGCAGCTCGGCAGTCTGATGGACGTGGCAGCCGTGGGCTGCAGATTTACCGCGCCATCGTTCGCAGCCATTGTGTAGTTTGCCGAGGACACCGCGTGCGGTCCCGCGTCACCATAACCGAAGCTCCAGTCCAAGGCGCGCGCGACTGCCGCGGCGACCAGGGCGTACCCTGCATCGTTCAGGTGCACGTGGTCTGCCGTGTAGTACTGCGCATTGGTGGATGCGCCATCCGCGCCCAGGTTCGGGTCGGCGGCAACATCGATCAGGCCCGTGGCTCCCCACGCCTTCCACTGGGACCGGATCAAGGCATTCAATGCGTTCTTGTCGTTGTCCAGAGAACCGCCCTGCTGGTTCGTCAGGTCACTGCGGGAGATCATTGTCATCACGTAAGGCAGGCAGCCTGCCTTGCGTACCATCGCAACCTGCGCGGCCAGGTCGCGTGCCACCATGGCCGGGGTGTACCCCACGATCAGCGCCAGGCTGTTGGTGCCGTTCCACAGCGTCACAATGTTAGGACCACCGAAGACGCTGCAGTATTTCGCCAGCGGAATCTGCATCGAGTTGAGCAGCGCCGCCGAGCCGATACCCGGTTGCGCCGTATCCGCCAGGGCCGCGCGAGCGAACGCGGGCGTAGTATCGGCCAGCGTGAGCGTTGCAGGATGATTCCAGCAGGTCGTGTCCGTTCCCGCACCGGTACAGGAAGTGAGGCTGTCTCCTATATGAATCCGGTACGGTCCATTGCTCGTCCACGTGACCGGCTCCCAACCGAGACCGCGTGCGTGCATGTCTGCGACGATGGCCGCGGTTTCCGTTGCAACCTGTGCGGGAGTCAATTCCTCACTGCGTGCGATGAACTCGTACCCGGTGTGCACACGCGTGTAGCTGTTACCGCCAAATGGGCCACCCGCTCCAATGTTCAGAACGCTTCCCGCCTGCTTGCCCGCGCTGTTGCCATGCAGCACGTAAGAGGCAAACTCCACGCCATCCAGGTAGAAGCGGTCCGGGTCGCTGAGCGAACTGCCCAGCGTTACGGTGAGCACATGTCTGCCGGCAGGAATGCCGATGCTCGTTTCTGTCACATAGCCGTTCAGGTAGAGCGTTAGGCCATACGGCTCAAGGTAGTTGCCGCCACCTTTGTTCGCCGAGAGAAACAACTGGTAGCCGCCCAGCGATGGCGAGCCGATCAGCGTGGGGTAGGTGCTGAGGTTCATCAGGTGCCCGATCAGCGTGGGCAGTTCGAACGCGTACTCCCACGTGCGCGCGGAGTTCACGGCAGCAGGCATCGAGATCGAACCTGCCGTGGTGAAGCTGACCCCTGTGGTTCCAGCTGTCGCACCGCTGTTAAGCGTCGCGTTGTTGCCGTTGCCGCTCAGGTCCTGCACCGTAGTGCCGCTCATGTGCGACGGCAGCAGGTCGTAGTACGCCAGCATGCCGGGCAGGTGCGGACTGCTCTGCGCCGGGGTGTAACCAAGGGCGGAGATGACCTGCGCACTCGTTACGGCCGTCAGTGTTCCCGACGATGACATTCCTCCGGAGCCGAACGCCGCCTTCGCGATCGCCTGGTCCACATACTGCTTCGAGACCGTCTGCGTCGCGACCGTCAGCGGCAACGTACCCGTGCGTATCGCACTCAGCTTCACCGGTTGCGCGCTCGCCGGAACCGACCAGTACTCCCGCGAGACGGATCCATCCGCAAGGTGATACACGGCCGTGTAGAACGTGCCCACCGGTGTCGCTCCCACGTTCGCGGCGAGCGAGACATTGAGGCCACCGCCCATGCCAAGCAGCACGGTTGTCGATCCCTTCGGAACGGCCACGCCAGCCGCTGTCGTAAAGGCAGGCCAGCTCAGCAACACCGATCCCTGCACTGCGGTGCCATCCGCATACTGCACCGTGTCTGCGATCACCGTCTGCGTGGAGCTTTGCGCCTGCGCGGCAATGCCGTACCACAGCAAACCCGTAAACGCCGCCAGCCTGCACATCAGCCGGATCGCTCTTCCAAATCCTCTCTGTTTCAACACTCCTCCTTGAAAAAGAAGAAGGCGGGCCAAATGGCCGCCTCCCTGTTCCGCCCAAACTCCTCTACTCGTTCCGCAACATCTCCCGCGCCAGAGAACCTTTCCGTTTCCGCGTCGCACCCTGCTGCTCATCCAGCTTGCTCATCTGCCACAGTGCTTTGAGGGTCGCGGCGTCACCCCTCGATTTCTTGAGCAACTGTTCCAGGATGCCCGGCAGGTGCTCGGCTACGCGGCGCTGCATGAATTTCGTGCACTGCGCCACGCGTGGCCCCGGCGGCAGCTCCGTTTCCGGGGGAGGCGCCTTGGGAGGTCTCTTACGCGGCCCGCCTGCCGCGGACCTTGTCGATTTACCCATCTGTGTTTTCCCGCCAACGCAGAACGGGAGACCCGAAGGTCCCCCGTTCTGCCCTACTGTCCGGTTCCTTGTGGAACCATCTCGCCTATTCAGAATAGCAATCTGGAGGGAAATAGAGTGCCAACTGTTTCTGCAAGCCAAACGACTCAGGATGAATAAGTTACGCCGATACCTCCACCTTCTGCCTCTTGACAGCCTTTTTGCATGCGCCCGTTCTGAGGCAGGCCGGGTGTCTTCACCATCAGACCTCGCTTCTGGAAGATCGCGGTCAATTCGTCGATCGCCTCGCTGTAGCGTCGCCGGGTAGACCGCAGGCTCCAGCGCAGCATGGATGCGGCCTCACCGAAGGTGTACTCCTGCACCGCGATGCGATACACCAGCCGCTGCTGCTCCGGTTGCAGCAGCTTCAGACAGCGCTCCACGTCGTGGACGAAGATCACCACATCATCGAAGCCGTGCATCCGGTACGACGTGACCTTGCCGCGAAAGAGCTCGCGGCCCAGCAGCGACGGCACGCGCCCCTTCTGCAAAACCATCACGCCGTACCGCCGCAGCATCGCTTCGGTGTACTTGCGATAGAAGGCCGTCTCTGGCGTGATGACTACGCGAAAAGGTGGCCGGCCTTCTGGAACGGCCTGGGTGGGAGCAGCGGCCGCGTGCACCATCTGCACCACCTGCGCCAGGTTTCCTTCCGTTGCCCAGACATGCGTGAGCACACCCGGCTGCCCCTCAGACCGCTTTGGCATGGTAAGCACCTTCATCGCACACCTCCCATTGCTACTTGCGCTATCACCACGTCAGCATGTGCCGTCTTTTGTGGTTGGGACACGAGTTGCGGCCCCGCCGCCGTTTTGCCGTGCACGCTGCAAGGCCTGCCCGGCCTGCGTCTGCGCCGTGCCGGCAGATCGGCCATCATGGGTGCGCACTCACGGCAGTAAACGCCTGCGTCCGCCCCGGCGCGTACCCACAGGCCGCCGCAGGCCTCGCATACTTTCAGTTCCCGCTTTAGAAAATTCACGGATTAAGCTCCAATTTCGCCAGCGGTCTGTCACTTCAGGGAACCGTCATTCCCGTGGAGTGGCTTCCGCCCTGCTTTGGACCGTCCCTGTGGCGAAGGCTCTCTTGGCCTTTTCATTTGCCCGGGGTCGTATCCGGTTCTGTGTTGAAACGCGGGTCCGCCGCAGCACGATGGTTCGCTCTGCCCACCGCCGGGCTTCGCTACCGCTGTGCTTTGTCTCTCTCCCGCTACGCTGCAAAGTGAAGAAGTGGACAGACTCTACCAAGCCTTACAGGCGAAGTAAAGGCGAAAATTCGCACAGCCTTTCCACCGCTTTGTTGGGCTCTTTTTCGACATTTTGCCCTTTCGCCCGCGCGCCTCGCTCTTGCGGCTGGAGCGGAGACTCTGCTTGTTCTTTGAGGAAGAATCACGCTTCGACAAAACCGTAGGATTTTCATGGCGCACGATGAGGCCGTGGCAGCAGTCAAAATGACAGTTCTAGGAATCCTGAGAATGAAGCATCACCATCGTGCGTCTGGTGAAAGCTGTACATCACCCGGAAGGCATACATCATGAAATCCCGAAAGCCTCGTGCCAGCGCTCTGCTTTTTGCAGGTGTCATCGCACTCGTGCAAACCTGCCCGGT
>CALMAP010000331.1 GCA_937859825.1 uncultured Terriglobus sp.
GACCGACGATTATGCCAATCCGGTCTACGTTAGCGGAACGAATACCTTCCTCAACACGGGCAGCGTGTTTGATCACAACCTGACCTGGCACGCCAAGAGCAACTGGTCCTGCCCGAACAATACGCTTCACGAAACCAATCCGGTTTGTGCCGACCCCGGTCTGATCGACGAGACGTGGCACATGCTGGATGCTGGAGACATGTCGCCCGTACGGGGTACGAGTCTGGCGGTCGGTGCAGGTGTCGCAATTTCGGGAATCACCACGAGTTTCAATGGTCAAACCCGTACGGCAACGCCTACCATCGGAGCGTATGAGTAGATCGCTTTCCCTTAAACTGCTTCTCTTCGTCGCCCTGGGGCTGGTTTCTCTACCAGCTACCGGGGCGACCTGGTTTGTACGGCCTGATGGCGGCACCCGGTATACGCAAACAAGGCTTGCGAACCGCCTGAGTGCGCAATGTGATGGCCTTGCTGACGCACCCTATCCTGGTTCCGGCACGAACCGGCATTGTGCTTTTAACGATGTCCGCTTTCTCTGGGGAGACGCAACAGCCAACAACAACCAGAAGTGGGTCATCGAGGGCGGCGACACTGTCATTCTTCGTGGCTCCATTCAAGATGGAACCACCTACCGCATCGGCTGGGCGAACGCTTCCTCGGGCCTCGATCCAAAGACCAAGGACTACTGGGGAACGGCTGGCGACCCCTACAGTTCCGGTCCGCCGGCACTGCCCTCCGGTAAGCCGGGAGCCCCTACACGTTTGCTCGGCGGCAATTACGGTCACTGTCACGACGCGTCGTCTCGCACGCAGTTGCACGGGGGATACGGCGTGAGTTCCGTTTTGCGGCTCGACGGCTCATCTTGGGTCGATCTTGAATGCATCGACATTACCGACTTCTCCTCCTGCGGCCGAGCCGCGCAGGTACATGGCTGCAACACAAATCCGGGGACACTGGACGACTACGCCAGTTCCGGCATCCTGTGGGGCAACACTTCTACGCATGACACTTTGCAGGATGTGAGCGTGCACGGCATTGCAGGCTCAGGCATGTTAGGGCCTACCGGTGACGGAACGGTGTTCGAATATCTCAGTGTGCTCGGTAATGCCGCGGCAGGGTGGAATGCGGACAGCGGGAACGGCACGACCGGTACCGGTTCGCTGCTGGTGCGCCACTTTAACTTCAGTTGGAATGGATGTGCCGAGCAATATCCCATGGTGGATGCGCTGCCTTATGCAGACTGCACCGATGACAATGTAGGTGGTTATGGAGACGGGTTCGGAAGCGCTACCATCCCCAGTAAGCCGGGATGGAGAGCTGTATTCGACCAGGGTGTTGCCAGTTACAACACGCAGGACGGGCTCGATGCACTGCACCTGAATGGTGCCGGTTCAAGCACGACGGTGACCAACACTCTGGCCTACGGCAACATGGGCCAGCAGGTAAAAATTGGCGGCAACCAGGCCATCGTTCGCGACAACACCATCTTCGCGAACTGCAACGCCTTGCGCCAGCCCATTCCCGGGACGCCTTCCGGCTACAACAGCCGCCTCTCTGATTTTTGCCGCGCTGCAGACACTGGCATCTTTATCAGCGTGAACGACGGCAGTACGACCGTTTTTGAACACAACGTTGTGTATTCAGCCGGTTCGACCATGTTGCAGGTGGGCGTGAATGAGTCGTGTGGCACCCCGAGCTGCATCATCCGGCAGAGCCACAACACATTCCTCGGGTTTCAGAAGAACCGTGCGAACGGCTATCCCTCAGAAAGCACGGGAGAGTACCCGAACCCGGTATATATCGAAGACGCACTGAAGGCGTACCAGAATACTGAAAGCACCTTCGATCACAACACGACCTTCCACTTCAGGCCAAGCTGGAAATGCCCGAACACCCGGATGCATGAGAAGGACGCTACCTGCACCGATCCGCATAGGAAGGACGAGACCTGGCACCTGTATGGCTTCGGTGAAATTATCCCTGCGGGGGCAGGTGGGTCGACCACGACCAAACCGCATGCTGGTCCCGTACGACGCCCCTCGCTGCTTGCGCTTCCCTGCATTGCCGCGCTGGCCGGGCTGTCTACGGGTGTGTACCAATTGCGTCGCCGGACTTCTTCAGACGGACCATCGCAAACGCCACAAGGATAGCCAGGAAAGCCACATCGGCAAGGTGATGCCGTGAGCCGCTCTCAAAGACACTGTCGATCAGCCATTGATACAGCACGGGAAGAAAACACAAGCCGTACCACTTCCACCAGTCGTCTGACCTGAAGAGTGCCGGAGCTCCCATAATCAGGAGACACCACAGCGCAAACCAGTACCCGCTGCATGCGGCCTTCGCCGCCGCATAGAGTACCAGCGGCGGCTTTCGGTCCCGCTCAAGAGTTTCGTATACCCCGATACCATCGTCGCCGAGATAACCAATCTGCTTGCGGACAGCGAGCGCAAGAAACGCCGCCGGATGTTCGACAATCCACCGCTTGCCTTCACGGTAACCGGCCTTGTCGGCTTCATAGACATCTGCAGGTAGGTGGATCGCGCCCTCTGGCGAGTACGACGCATTCGCTAACGGATTATTCGCGCGGTAAAACACACTGCCTCCGTTGACAGTGATCAGGATGAACCTGTGGGTCACGGAAAAATTACGATACGTCCACGGCAGGATCGCGAGCAGCATCGCGAGACCGAAAAAGGCCGTTCGCCCTAGAGCGCGCGCCATACCGGTTCCACGGACCAACTCATAACCGAGAATGACTCCGGCAAAAAGCATGCATGCAGGCTGTGTAAGAGCGGCATAGCCCGCAAGCATGCCCGCACTCATCAGGAATGCCCACTTCGTACGGGCCGGCAGGCTTGCCTTCCAATACAACAGCATGGCTGCGGTGAGCACCAGCGTGAGCAGGGTCTCCTTCGAATCGATGCCGATCGTCGTCAGATAACCGGGCCAGGCTGCGAGCAGGGCTACCGTGATTCCTGCTGCACGTGCGCCTGCGATCTCGTTCGCAAGCAGCCACGCCAAGGCACAGGTTCCGGAGAACAGCATCAGGGAAACCAACACCGTAATCCACTGAGACGTTCCGAATAGCACCATCCAGGGGGTGAGAACCAATGAAAGCCCTGGTGGCCAATACACACCAACATAGTGTCGCGCTGCCATTTGTGTAGCGGACGCGTAGTATGCGAAACCATCGGATTTAAGAGCTACAGGAAAGGCC
>CALMAP010000332.1:0-761 GCA_937859825.1 uncultured Terriglobus sp.
GCATCCAGCCGCACACGCTGGAAGAGGTCTACGAGGTGTTCGATGCTGTTGATCGCCGGGCATGGACAGACCTGCAGGACGAACTCGGCGACCTGCTGCTGCAGGTGCTCTTCTATGCGCAAATCGCAAACGATGAAGGACACTTCGACATCGTTGGAGTTGTCCACGGCCTGAGTGCCAAGCTTGTTCGCAGACATCCGCACATCTTCGGCGACATGGCGGCTGCCCCGCCGGCTGCAGTCATCGCAACCTGGGAAAGTGTGAAGCGCTCCGAGAAGGCAGGCACATCGAAGAAGGACGGGGGCCTGCTCAGTGGTCTTCCCTCCGGCATGCCTGCGCTCGTGGAGGCCCGGAAGATGGGTTCAAAGGTAGGCAAAGTCGGCTTCGATTGGCCAGACTCTGAGGGTGTCTTCGGGAAGATCGAAGAGGAGTTGACGGAGATCCGCGAAGAGCTGAGCGCGGCCGCAGTGCCGGACCATGCACGTGTGGAAGAGGAAGTCGGCGACCTGCTCTTCACCATGGCAAGTCTCGCGCGGCACCTGCACGTCGATCCCGAACAGGCACTGCGCAAGGCAAACGCAAAGTTCCGCCGTCGTTTTCTCGCAGTGGAGGCCGGAGTGGAAGAAGGCAAGGCGCTTGAAGAGATGTCTTCTGAAGAACTGGAGGCGCTCTGGAAGCGGGCCAAAGAGCAGGAGAAGCAAGCGTGAATCAACTGCGTATCGAGCGCTTGTCGTCGCTTGAAGACTTCGAGCGCTGTGTTG
>CALMAP010000332.1:771-6952 GCA_937859825.1 uncultured Terriglobus sp.
GTGTTGAAATTCAGATGGAGATCTGGAAGTATTCGCCGCACGAACTCTTTCCCCGCCGAGCCTTTCTGCTTGCAGAGAAGATCGGTGGCCAAGTGCTTGGGGCGTTTGACGGGGGTACGATGGTGGCCTTTAATGTGGCCTATCCTGGGTACCGGAACGGTATGGCATACCTGCATTCCCAGATGCTTGCTGTGCTGCCCGCATATCGCAATGCCGGCGCGGGACGATCCCTCAAACTGGCACAACGCTCCATCGCACTGGCGGATGGCATCTCCCTGATCGAATGGACCTACGATCCGCTTGAAATCAAGAACGCCTTCTTCAACCTGCAACGCCTGGGCGCGGTAAGCCGCCGCTATGTGCGTGACTTTTACGGGCCGTCCTCGTCGCCCCTGCAAGGGCGTTTGCCCACAGACAGGCTTTACGCTGAATGGTGGTTGCAGGACGAACGGGTAGAGCGGGCACTCGCCGGTGTGCTTGAAGTCGCTGCTCCTGCAAGCACGGTGCATGTTCCCGCGGAGATTTACCGGTGGAAGGATACCGGGGATGCTCGTTCTGTTTCTGCGCAGCGGCGCATCCGCGATGAGCTGGAGCGCGCCTTTGCCGACGGGCTGACCGCAACCGGGTACAAGCGGGAAGAAGATACCGCGGGGACCTTCCTTTTGCAGCAGTGGACACCAGCAGGTTCAGCAGTGGAGAAGTCATGAAAATAGACGCCGTAGTCCTGCGCGAGATCCAGATGCCGTTGGCGCATCCCTTTGTTACGAGCTTTGGCAAAACCACCACCCGTCGCATCCTGCTGATTGAGCTGCAAGCCGAAGGTGTGACTGCGTGGGGTGAGTGTGTTGCAGGCGAACATCCCTACTTTTCAGACGAGATGATCGATACGGCATGGCTCATCACCGAGAGTGAGCTTGTGCCCCGGCTGCTCGGCAAGAACATCGCCCATGGCGCCGATGTACCGGCACTGCTCGAACAGGTTCGCGGGCACCGCATGGCCAAGGCTGCGCTGGAGAATGCGGTTTGGGATCTGCAGGCGCAGGTTGAGAATGTTTCCCTTGCAAAGCTGCTTGGCGGCACACGGAAGCGCATTGCGTGTGGCGTCTCCATCGGCATGCAGGACAGCATGGAGGCACAGCTTGCCAAGGTAGAGACGGAAGTTGCAGCCGGATACCAGCGCATCAAGCTGAAGTGCAAGCCGGGTTGGGATACGGCGATGTTCCGCGCTGTGCGTGAGCGCTGGCCCGACATTCTGCTCAGCTGTGACGCCAATTCAGCCTACCGGCTCAGCGACGCAGATCACATCGCAGGTTGGGACGAGTTCCGGCTCTTGATGATTGAACAGCCGCTCTGGTACGACGACTTCTACTTCCATAGCGAGCTTCAGAGGCGCATTCACACGCCCATCTGCCTGGATGAGTCCATCCGCAACCGCCGTGATGCGGAGGCGGCGCTTTCCTTGGGTAGTGGGCGCATTCTGAACATCAAGGTGGGCCGCGTGGGTGGCTTCAGCGAGGCCATCGCAGTGCACGATGTGGCGCAGAGGCATGGCGTGCCTGTCTGGTGTGGAGGCATGCTGGAGAGCGGTATCGGCCGTGCGCACAATATTGCGTTGTCGTCTCTACCGAACTTCACCTTGCCGGGTGATGTGTCAGCCTCGAAGCGCTATTGGGCAGAAGACATCATCGAACCGGAAGTGACAGCGGACAGTGCGGGAGAAATCACCGTGCCGACGACATCCGGCAGAGGATTCGCAGTGCGAGTCGACCGTGTGGAGCAGTTGACGGTGCGGAACGTGCGACTTACTTCGTAGGCACGTTTTCGTTAAGAAGGGTGCGGATCGCCTCTGCACCCGTTGGTACCGCTGCCAGTGGCTGAATGTCAAAGGCTGTCAGGTCTGATTCATATGGTGCCGTTCTCACCATGAACTCCCGCAGGCGCAGATGTGTCTGAATATGTGAGAAGCAGTACACACCCTCGGCCACGCGCTGCTGCTCGTACACGATGGTGCCGCCTTTGTATACCTTGATCAGCATGCCCCAGGCTAAGGTCAGGTCATGGGAGATGCTGATCTCCATGCGGACAAGGTGGTGGTCAGCCTGATCAATCCAAAGTCTGCCGGACAGACCATCCAGAAGACCTTCCACGATAGTGTGCGGGTGATGTGCAGGGTTTGGTACAAAGTCGGCAACGATCTGCCTTCTTTCAAAGCCTGGAAGCTGCGGCTGCCCGGCGGTCGCGGTAAACAGCATTGCGTCCGGCATGGCCTGGATCAACTCCAACGCATAGCTGCGTGTCTTTAGCTCTTCCTTCTGCTTGCGCCCAAGTTCGCCCGAGTTCAACAGCTTCTCCAGCCGGTGCCGCTCGCCGTCGTTCTCTTCCTGCGTTAAGGGCTGCCCCCGGTAGAGCACCAGTCGGGCTACGTTGCCGTCTGAGCTTTCGATCAAATCGCGTGTGGTGTCTTCCTTTGGGTCCACGCGATGCGTGCGATAGCGGAAGTGCATTCCTTCATGCGCAAACGCCGCGTGTTGTTCTTTAGAGATCTCGCGCACCATTTCATGTATCTGCTCCGCGGATGGAACACTTGCGGGCTGTTGTGCACACGAGGGAAAGGGCGTGGCTAACACGAAAGCGGAGACTGTGACCGTAATGAGTTGAGATCGAAGCACAGGTAGCTAGTTGGATGCACGGAGTCGTTTTTATGAGAAGTGTTCTGCGCAAACATTTGTGCCGGGCAGGTGCCTCCGATACACTCGCCGGGAGATTGATTGCAGGCAGGAGCAGCAGATGAAGCCAGGTGAAGGCACAACCGTGATCGGGAAATCCGTAACAGTGCGCGGTGAAATTACAGGGGCGGAAGAGCTTTTCATTGATGGCAAGGTGGACGGCACCATCACATTGACGGAGAGTCGCCTTACCATTGGTCCCAATGCCGAGGTGCATGCGGAACTGGTCGTTCAGGACCTGATTGTGTTCGGCCGGCATGAGGGCACCATTCACGCGAGCGGCAAGGTGGAGCTAAGACAGTCAGCGCAGGTGCTCGGGGATGTTACGGCTGGGCGGCTCTCCATTGAAGAAAGCGCAAGCATTCGCGGCAAGATCAATCTCAGCGGTAAAGGGGAAAGTGTCTCGAACTGATTCAGTCACGATGGCCCGTTTTCGTCTCATTCGATAGACTCGCTTACGCGGCACTTTCGGGCGTGTTGCTGGAGGACACTTGCAGTGAGGCTTTTTGGTGGGGACCAGCGTGGTGGCAACAGTCCGGACAAGACGCGCACCCAGCGCCACTCCAGCGGCTGGGATGCCCTGCGCAAGCACATCCAGGAGCAGGAGGGGCTGCGGGTCCTGGATATCGGGCCCACCTCCTCCACCAATATCAATCTCCTGACGGCAATGGGCCACAGCGTCTATATGGCTGATCTGGCGATGGAAGCGCAGAAGCCGATGTGGATGGTGCAGGAAGAAGAGGGACAGCAGTCTTTCGCAGCGGGTCCTTTCCTGGAAGAGAACCTGCAGCTAAATGGCAGAAAATTCGACGTGGTGTTGTTCTGGGACACTGCAGACTACCTGCCGCCCGGGCTGCTTGGTCCACTTGTTCAGAAGCTGCATGAGAGCACCGACCCAGGCAGCAGGATACTGGCTTTTTCTCACATCAAGCCCGAGGGCACCTTCAATCGTTATCACCTTCGCGATGAGGCCAGCGTCGATGTTCAACCAGCCGGCGACATGGTGATCCGGTCCACATTTACCAATCGACAGACTGAACAGATGTTCAGCCAGTTTTCTGACATCCGGTTTTTTCTTGCAAAAGACAACCTGCGCGAGATCCTGGTAACTCGCTAGAGACGGCAAACTGTCTCAGCGTGTTTCTGTCAGTGAGTAGCCCGGTGCCTCTTCCGAGGTGTCTTCAAAGCGCGACGTTGAACCCAGCCCGCGCCGCTGACTCTCTTCACGGATGTTGCGAAGTAGATCCGACGAGGTGGCGTCACGATCGGACGCGAACTCGGAGGCGAGCCGCGTAAGTGCATAGGTAACGATGTCGGAATGGTGCAGGTGCTCCATGTCGGGATCGCGACGCAGATTCAGCCACAGCCGATGTACAAGCTGAACATCGCTTGCAGGGATGCTCGGCGCATGTGGGCCAATGTGGAAGCTTTCCGCGTCGGCTCCTGGTGGCACCACGTAGAACGTGAACTGCCGTTTGGGCTCTGGCAGGCTCTCCCATGCCTGGCCGACGTGGAAGGCCTGCTCCTGTGCCGTTAGTTTCGTTGAGAGGCCAGAGACCACGGCCGCAACATCGAGTGAGTTTGCGGTACGAACAATTGCAGCAAAAATATCGCCAGCAGGAACGACCAGCAGGGAAATGTGTTTTCCAAAGCTCTCAGCAACCGAAACGGCTTTGGTAAAAAGCATCTGTTCATGTTCGCTGAACAGCTGCTCTGAAGCGTCCACGTACTCCGGGCCGCCAGCGCCCATCATGCGAGCTGCAAGTACCACCAGGTCCTGCTCGTCCGTGTCTGTGCGCGCTAGGGCCCACTTCAGAGCATGAGGCGTGGTTGCATCTCGCATTGTCACGAGTACGCCACCCGAACGGATCTCCAGATCGGACCTGCCCACCTCTTCCGAGTGCTTGAGTTGGAAATGTTCCTTCATCTGGCGTTCGGTGATCTGGTGACGGCGTTTGTTATGCCGCTCAGAGAACCAAAAAATGCCAAAGAATGCCGCGGCAAAAATGATTCCGCTTACTGTCGCGACAGACTTTGTAAAAAGGTTCACGATTGCGGTGGTCAGCAGGACCAGAAATACCGAGAACAGACCGATCGGCAATTCCTGCTTACCAATTTTCAGATTCAGCGGAACCTTCGAGCCTCGTTCGCCTTTGAATTTCCAGCGAAGCACCAGCATGGCCAGTGAGTTGAACGTGAAGCTCCAGATCACACCGAATGCGTAGGCTTCACCGATCACTATGATGTTTCCGCGCGTAATCACGATCACAAACAACTGCATGATCGCGACCAGGTTCACGATGCGATAGCTGGTGCCGTAGCGCTTTTGCGGCTTGCGGAACCAATCGGTAAGAACGCCGTCTTCCGCAACGCGCATGAGCACGCCGGTGGACCCCACGATTGCGGTATTCACCGCTCCGCCAAGAATCAGGAAACCGACGAGCACAACGAAGACGCGGAATGCAATACGCAACGCCAGCGGGCCGGCCATGAACATGGCCATGCCGGCAATCAGATTGTCACCGTACTGGCTCACGCGAACGCTGTCCGGAATGATCATGACTGCAAGCAGGGAACCGATGCCGGTAAATACCGTGCTGTAAATCGCGATTACGAACGCAGCGCGCTTTAGATTCTTGAGCTTGGGGTGTTCGATCTCTCGATTCACCTGAGCAAGTGATTCTTCGCCGCTCATAGCTAGAACGGAGTGCCCAAACGCCATCAGGATGCCAAACAGACCGAAGTGTTGGGCGAAGCTGGTGTGCTTCAGGAATCCGAGTGACTCGGACGAGAAGTGCAGGTTCTGGGGAAGTGGCAGGGGTGGCAGGTGTGCGCCAATATGCAGAACGGTATAAACACCCCACGCAAGCAGGACCACTACCATGACCGTGGTGATCTGCATAATGCGCAGCGCTTTTTCGCTGGACTCTTCGATCCCCTTGATGTTCTGCCACCAGAAATAAAGGGTGATCAGCGCCGCGATCAGTGCCGAGGTGTGGTCCACATTGAATTGCCGCACGTGACCGGCGGTGTCCAGGGCAAAGTGCTGCAGCTTGGGCGAGACCCCCATCTGAACAAGAAAACCGTTCAGCATGCCGACGATGTATTGTCCCGCGGAGACACCCGAGATCGGGCCGGTCAGCACGTAGTCGAACATCAGCGCGCTGACACTTACCTTGGCGAAGGTGCCGCCCAGCGCTTCCTTGACGATGCGGTAGACACCACCACGCGTGAACATCGAGCAGCTCTCGACATACGTGGCGCGCACCGAGTAGGCGAAAAGCATGACGCCCAGAATGAACCAGGGTGCCGATTTTCCAATGGCAGCTTCTGCAATGCCGCCCGCGTAAAACGCCGAGGACCCGAGATCGTTCAGCACAATAGCGGCTGCGCGCCAGAAGGAGATAAACGTCAGCATCACGGAAGATGCGACGACTAACCGGACGCGGTTACTC
>CALMAP010000333.1:0-14031 GCA_937859825.1 uncultured Terriglobus sp.
CCCAAACATCTGCTCGAAGCGCCACATCTACGAGCAGTACGACAGCATGGTGCAGACCAACACCGTCTTCGGACCGGGTCAGGCGGAGGCAGGCGTCATCCGCATCAAGGGCACGGGCAAACCGAGTGCGGGCAAATCGACGCAGGCCGAGCTGGAGGAAGCCTCGAGCCAATCGGCGCAAGCCGGTAAGGAGGGAGCAGCGGACTTTAGCCCGCTGAACCAGGCCTCAGAAAAAGGGGCTTTAGCCCCGGAGGGAACGAAACCCGAACGCGGACTGGCCTTGGCGCTCGCCGGAAACGGTCGCTGGACCTTCCTCGACCCGAAACTTGGCGCCATGCACGCCGTGGCAGAAGCCGCCCGCAAAGTCGCCTGCACGGGTGCCACGCCCGTCGCCGCGACCAACTGCCTCAACTTCGGCAACCCCATGAAGCCCGAAATCATGGCCCAGCTCTCGCAGGCCATCGACGGCATCAGCGAAGCCTGCACCGCACTGGGCACACCCATCACCGGCGGCAACGTCTCGCTTTATAACGAGACGAAAGGCGAGGGCATTTACCCGACGCCGGTGATCGGGGTGGTTGGCATTCTGGACGATGTGACGAAAGCTGTGCCGAGCGGCTTTCAGGCAGAGGGCGACACAATTCTGCTCATAAGTGCCGACTTGGGTGCGCAGATCGCGCCTATTTTGCTGGATGAACTCGGCAGTTCGGAATTTGCTAACGTTGTTCTCCAAACTAGCTGGGGTAAATGCCCATCGCTGCACCTCGACGAGGCTGGCGAACTTAACAGCTTCTTAGCCATGCTCGCGAACAAAGACATGCTTACCTCGTGCTCCGACGTAACGAGTGGAGGGGTGGCAGTTGCATTAGCTCGTGCGTCAATAGTGAATTGTGTTGGTTGCGATGTTCACCTCGTTTGGCCGCCCGACGCCGGTGGCGTTGCCGCCTTCTTTGGCGAATGGGGTGCTTTGGCACTATTAACTTGTGAGCAACAGAGTGCAGGTTTGATAGCCAAATTAGCTGAGTCATATGAAAGCCTGAACGTATCTTCAATTGGATCGACCGGCCTTCACAAGTTTCGAGTTGTCGCATTCGATGATTCGCATGGTGGCATTTCAAAAATCGAATGTGCAATAAGTGATTTAGACATTGCAAACTCTACAATCTTAGAAGATCAGCTCGACGCAGAAGTGGTGTTGCCATGACCGGTAAAATCCATATCGACCTAAACGCACTCGGGAAAGCTACAGAGCGGCTGGACGAAGCTCTTCGTGCGTACGCGGCGACCCCCGACAATTTGTTCGTACTTGATTCGGTAATTAAGCGCTTCGAACTGTCGTACCTACAAACGGTACGGGCGATGGAACGCTTTGTGCGTGACTACGCGCCTATCGGACTTGAAAGCGATGCCTCATTTCGCGACTTTATTGAAAGTGCGACGGACTTCGGCCTTACGGATGTCAGTTTCGAAAGATGGCTTGATTTCAGGAAGGCACGAAACAAGACAGCGCACACCTACTTGGAAGACGCTGTTCGTGCGCTTACCATTCCGGCTGCTGAATTCCTGCCGGTGGCTCGATTTGTGTTGGAGAATGTAAGAAGGAGGGTAGCCGATGATGAGTCGTAGGACTATCAATCTGGGCGAAAAGGATCTGCACATTGTGCAAAGAATTGTTAGCACCTTTCTGCCTGGCCGCTCCGTATTTGTCTTCGGGTCCCGGGTCACTGGTCGCGCACGCCGCTGCTCCGACCTTGACATCGCCGTTGCAGGCGAGCCGCTCACGCTACGAGAGGAAGCGCTGCTGGACTACGCCTTTGAAGAATCGGATCTATCAATCACAGTAGACGTCATCAGTCTTGCGCAAGCCACAGGCGTCTTCCGAAAGCGTATCGACCAGGAACTGACCCCGTTACCGCCATCCGAAGACGGCGCCGCGATCGACGATTGCGAGCAAATCGCAGCGTGATGCAGGTTGTGGCTCAGGACCTCGAAGCCAAAGACCACTTCGACAAGCTCCGCGAAGAGTGCGGCGTGATGGCTATCTACAACCACCCGGATGCGGCGCGGCTTACCTACTGGGGGCTGTACTCGTTGCAGCATCGCGGGCAGGAGAGCGGCGGCATCGCGACCTCAGACAACGAAGAGATCCACGACCTGAAGGGCATGGGGCTGGTAAGCGAAATTTTCACCGACCCGGTACTGGCGAAGCTTCCCGGCAGTATGGCCATCGGTCATACGCGCTACTCCACGACTGGCGATTCCGCGCTGTTGAATGCGCAGCCCATCAAGGTTGAGAGCACCAAGGGCCTCATCGCCATTGCGCACAACGGCAACCTGGTGAACCTGGGCACGGCGCGCGAGCGGCTGGAGCGCGACGGCGCCATCTTTCAGACCACGAGCGACTCCGAGATCATTGTGCAGTTGATTGCGCACTCCGCCCACACCACGCTGGTGGACTGCATTGCCGATTCGCTCTCGCAGGTGGACGGCGCGTTTTCCATCGTGATGATGACGCGCAACCGCATCTTTGCGGCGCGCGACCCGCACGGCTTCCGCCCTTTGTCGATGGGCCGCATCCTCGGCGTGGACGGCGCGCCGGACACCTTCGTCTTCGCCTCCGAGACCTGCGCCTTCGACCTGCTCCATGCAAAGTACGAGCGCGATGTGGAGCCCGGCGAACTGGTGATGGTGAGCGAAGACGGCGTGACCTCACGCTACTTCAACCGCGCCGATGGGAAACAGGTCAAGCAGGCAAGCTGTGTCTTCGAGCACGTGTACTTCGCCCGGCCCGACTCGAAAATCTTCGGCCGCTGGGTGCAGAAGAGCCGTGACGAGATGGGCCGTCAGCTTGCGCGTGAGTCCGGCGTGCCGGCAGACGTGATCGTGCCCGTTCCGGACAGTGGCGTGACCGCAGCCATAGGCTACGCGGCGGAGTCGGGCATCCCGTTCAACTTCGGCCTCATCCGCAACCACTACGTTGGCCGCACGTTCATCCAGCCAGAGCAGCGCGTGCGCGACTTCGGTGTTCGCATGAAATTGAACCCGGTGCGCGCCCTGCTTGAGGGCAAGCGCGTCGTGCTGATCGACGACTCCATCATTCGCGGCACCACCTCGCGCAAGATCGTGCGCATGGTGCGCGCGGCGGGCGCGGCAGAGGTGCACCTGCGCATCAGTTGCCCGCCGACGATTTCCCCCTGCTTCTACGGCGTGGATACGCCGCACAAGCGCGACCTGATCGCCGCCAACAACTCGCTCGAGGGCATCCGGGACTACATCGAGGCCGACTCGCTCGCCTACCTGTCGCACGACGGCCTGATCCACGCCTGCACCACGGACGAGGAGAAGCCGAACACCTTCTGCACTGCCTGCTACACCGGCGTGTACCCAACGCAGTGGGTGGACGTAGACGAGATTTTGCCCGCCGTGATGGCGTAACCACGACGGTTGGGCCGGTGTTGCCCGGCCCCACCGTCACTTCGCGGCGACTGCTGTCACAAAGGCGTATGCCACCTCCGGATGCTGCAGATCGGAGTGGCCCTTGATGTAGTCATCGGCCTTGAGATTGAAGGGTGTGCTTGGCGTTCCCAGCCGGGTGAAGGGATAGTCCGCATCCACTGCCAGCAGCGTGAGAGGAACTCCTTCGCGCGTGGAATCCCTGGTCTGCGTGCCGTTACGGCCCAATCCGCCGTACTTGTCATTCTCATCGCCCAACGCCGCGGCGACCACGCCATTCATGCGTGACGCAATCGGATACGCGGTCCCAACAGCCTTGTCGTTGCGGGTGTGGGTGATCAAAATCGCCCCGCGGACCTTCCGTTTCTCAATGACGTCGCGAAACGCGCCTCGCTGGACCTGTGTGGAGGCATCCGCAAAGCCATTATGCGAAAACGCGCCCTGCAACAGCATCACGGTGTCCGGCTTGTACTTCTCGTCCGTAGGCAGGGCTTGCAGTGCGGCCGCAACCACACGGCAGCCGAAGCTGTGGCCGATCAGATGAAGCCGCAGTTCCGGGCGGCTGTCGCGCATCTTTACCAGCAGAGGGGCAACACCGGTCGTTCCTACCGTGCCCGCACGGGCCTTCATGGTGTAGTAAGTCGCGTAGTTCAGCAGGTGGCTGAACCCCGACTTGATGCCACCCAGCACATCGCGAAAACCGGCTGCTCCTCCCAGGCCGCTGGTGGTGCCTGTTGCAAAAGGGTCGAGCAATGCCGCGCCGGCTCCAGCCGGAATGGCTGGGGGGTTAAGCTGTTTTGCCAGCTTTTGGACCAGGAGCGAAGCCTTTAAATCGAAGAAGTCGTCGGACGCATCGTCGGAAGACTTCGCGCTTTCCGGCAGAAGTTCTCGCACCAGATCGACCGCTTTTCTTTGGTCATTGGGATCATTCTCCACGTTGTTCATCAACGACCGAATTTCATCGAACTCTGCCGGAGCGGTAGCGCTGGCCTCCGCGGGCCACGCGGAACCGGTGTACAGCTCCTTCAGACCATCGACCTTTTGCTTCAGCAGGTCGACGGTTACGGCATCGTTCAACGCCGCTGCCCCGGCGGGAATCAGGTCACTGTCTTCAAACTTCTTGGACGGCCAGAGCACGCCGCAAACCGCGAACCTTCGCTGCCCTAAGCTGCCATTCGCTTCGACCTGGGTGCGGATCAACTGTGTCAGGCCAGCGTAGAGCGTCTTCGCGTCGTCCATGTTGTTGTTCCAGCCATGGCACATCACGATCAGGTCGGTGGGCGCGTTGGCCCCGGCCTGCAAGGCCGAGACTAAGGCATCCACTTCAGCCGCCTGGAAGACGGTGCCATCTTTACGGAACTGGACCTGAAAGAACGGATAAGCAAAGTTCACGGTAGAACCTCCAAAACAGGTACGAGTTACATCGCTTGAATGGTGCGCATCATGTCTACCAGGCCGCCACCCTGGAAGTTGCGTTCGCGGCCCAGATCGGTTGCATTCTTGGTGAGGTACACCTTTACGTCCTCAGGCAGTCCCACGAACTCGGTCCGGGTTGAGAGGATGCCCGCAATAATGCCGGAGACGTGCGGTGCTGCCATGCTGGTCCCGCTGCGTTCCAGGTAGTAGGCAGGATTGCTTACGTCCGGCAGGGGTGCGTTCTCCCGTGCGCTGGTCAGAAATGTCTGAAGGTCCGGCCCTGCTCCGCACGAGATGATGCGCTCGCCGGGTGCCAGCAGGTCGGGCTTGGCGCGCCCGTCGCCCGTGGGCCCCTTGGACGAGAAGTAAGAAACGCCGTAGCGGTGGGGCATGTCACGATGCGTCGCGCCCACGGTGATGGCGAGCTCGGCATTTCCGGGGTCATTGATTGTGAGGGCGAAACCCTTGCCCGTGTTACCTGCGGCGATCACTACCGCCACGCCTGAGCGCACCAGGCGGTCCACCTCAACGCAGATGGGGCTCTGTCCGCAGGCAAACCACTCCGGGTCAAAGTCATAGCCCAGGCTCATGTTCACACCATGTATCAGGATGTGCCGGCCATAGCCGTTCAGCTCCTGCACTTTCTGAATGGCGGCGATTACGGTGCTGACTTCGCCCTCACCGCGCTTGTCCAGAACCTTGTAACTCAGCAGACTGCACTCGGGCGCCACGCCCAGGATGGGTGCGGTCACACGCTCACCCTTGTAGAGGATCCTGCCGTCTTCGTTCCTCTCCCGCGAGAGCGAAACTGCCTGAAAGTCGTCTCCCAGTTCTCCTGCGATCACACCGGCAACGTGTGTGCCGTGGCCGTAATCGTCCTGCAGTTCCGTCCGGGGTACCTCCGCCGCCTTGTCGTCGCGTGTGAAGTCGTAGTGGGTCAGACCGTTGGGCGGCTGCAGGTTGTTGTGCTTGGCGAAGTGCGGGTGCTTGCCATCGATGCCGGAATCGAAGACAGCCCAAACCATATTCCGGCCGGTGGTGGCGAAAGACCGCCGGCAGGCGTCCGCCTTGACTGTCGCAGCCGATCGCCACATTTGAGCGCGCAATCGGAAGTCCGGCCAGACGTGATAAATCAAGCCGCCTTCCGGCCCCGCATCCAGTCGAACCATGTTGCGAATGTCGCGGCCGGTAAGCCGGGCATACACGTATTGCTCACTGGTGTTGCTCTTCCATGCGTTATAGCCGCGGCCATCGTCCGTCATGCTCGCGCCTTCCGTCACGCCCGTCACGCGGCCAACCAATTGCTGGATTTGTTGCTTTGCCCGGGAGCGTCCGCCGGCATGGTTGACGTTCACTTCAATCAGCACGCTTTGAAGCTCGTCCTCATCCTTCTCGATCTGCCGCAGCATGGGAACGGAGATGACCGTGCGGACCAGATTGTCAGGGTTAAAGCGACTGGTGTCTTCGGAATCCGGAAACACCGCAGTGATGAACTGCCGGTCTTCGTGATCCTGCAAGAGCAGCTTTTGGATGGTGTCCCCGGCGAGACGGGCACGTATTCGCGGGCGGCTGTCGTCCACACCAGGCAGAACCATTTCATCCGACCCGGCCACGCGCGGGTTTCGGGCGATCCAGTTGGCCAGCTCGCTGCGAAAGGCCTTCAGGAATTCCCAAAGAAGTCCCTCGCCGGCCTTCAGTTCTAGAATGACAGGCTGCAAGGCCGCAGGGTCTGTCTCGATCTTCCTGCGAAGTGGAGGCGCAACAACGGCCATCGCAGCGGCCAGCCTCTTCTGCTCAGGATCACCTTCCTGGTATTCGGTTTTCTGGGGCTCGCTCGATCCCGGCACGGCTCCACCTCGACATCCCGGCGCATTACTTTACTGGGCGGGGACGAGTATAGCGTCTGCAGCTCGCATAGCAAGCATCATTTTCGTGAGATGGGAGGTGCCTTCCGGCGGTTCCAGCACGCACACGTTCCTGCGATTTGCGACAAGGCACGTCGCGAGCGCACAGGAAAAGGTGAACCTTCGCATGTACCGCACCGCACTTGGTGCCAGGTACCTCATCGCGCAACGGCTACACTTCGTTCCATAGCGATGCCAATTCCCTTCAGCATGGCGGTAAGCCGATGAACGCGCCGGGGCGTTCCAGGCCGCTGCGGAATGTGCTGGAAGCGGTATTTCGCCGCCGTGCGGTTTTCCTGGTTACGGCGCTCATCGTGGTCGCCGCAACGGTCGCGCTGGTCCTCTTTCTGCCGCGACACTATCAGGCGGAGGCGCGCCTGCTGGTTCAGCACGCGTCCGTAAACGCACTCCATACTCCTTCTGCAGCGCAGGCGATTACGCCCGCAGACGTGAATAGCGAAGTCGACCTCTTGCGCAGCAACGCTGCACTGCGACGTGCGGTGGACGTGCCGGCGGGCGAAGCGCCCACGCGGCAAGCGCAGCAGCGTATGACCGACCTGAAACGCCGCGTCGGCATCGAGGTCGTGCCTGAGCCGAACCTGATCCGAATGACAGCAACCGCAGGGTCACCCGAAGAGGCAGAGCGCGATCTGCAGCGCGTGCTCGACGGGTACTTCGCCGTGCGTTCCGGCAACGCAAACGCAAAGGGCACCGCCGACTTCTTCAATCGCCAGCTTGATGAGGCGAAGATCCAGCTCGATGCAGATCAAGAGGCGCTGACCAACTACAGCCTCTCGCACGAGATCGCCGATCTGGACGACGAGAAGAAGCTGCAGCTTGGGCGCGTCTCCGCGTTGCAGGACCAGATCGCACAGGTGGACGCAAACCTTGCCTTGCAGCGCAACCGGCAGGCGCATGAAAACCAGCAACTGATCGGCACACCGCAGCGCATGCGCACCACGGAGCGCGTGATCACCAACCAGTATGCACAGGAGCGGCTGAGCACCACGCTGGTCGACCTGCAGAACCGGCGCGCGGAGCTGGTGCGGCGCTATCTGCCGGCTGACCGTCAGATCCAGGAGATCGACGATAAGATCAGCAACACCCGTGCCGCCATCGCTGAAGCGGGGACGCGCCCGGCCAGCGACACGGCAAGCGACGTGAACCCGCTGTGGCAGCAGCTCTCCACATCCGTCGCCATTACGGCGGCTGAGGTAAGTGGTCTGCAGGCGCAACGCGGCGTGATGCAGCGACAGTTCGAGCAGGCGCAGGAACGGTTGAACGACCTGGAGAAGTCCACCGCAGACGTGAACGCGCTGAAGCGCAACCTGCAGCAGGCACAGCAGGACTACGCATCGCTCTCGCAACGCCGGTCGGATGCGGGACTCTCGGCGCAGATGGACAGGCAGCGGCTGAACTTCGACGTATCGCTGGTGCAGGCACCGTACGCCTCAAGTTACCCCGTGCAGCCGCGGCCCCTGCTCTACAGCGTGATCGCCGGGCTGCTCGCACTGCTGCTTGGCACGCTGTTCGCGATGTATGCCGACCGCGCCTCCGACCACATCTACACGGCCAAACAGCTTGACCTGCTGACCGGCAGCCGCACCGTTGCCACGCTGGCTGACGTGGAGCACGTGCCCGCCGCGGAGGAGGCCAATGCGCTCGCCTATCGTCGCCTGCTGGGGAGCATTCACCGGCAGGTGCGGGAACGCAGAAAGCACCCTGAGCAGAACTTTCTTGCGGGTGGCCTGAACACTCCGCATGGCGAGTGGCCTCGCGGCGCCATGCCGGATGCGTACTGCGTCGCACTTACCTCGGCCACGCCGAACGAGGGCGTCAGCTATGTCGCGCGGCACCTTGCGGAAGAGGCTTCCCGCCAGTTCGGCAGCCAGGTCGCCGTGGTCGATGTGCAGGAGATCCTGCGTCGCTTCGAAACTGGCGCTCCGCCCGCATTCGGCTTCCGCATGCGTCCGGGCAGTAGTTATTGGGTGCTTGCGCCGGAAGACGATCCTGACGCAGTGACCCGCGAACTGGGTGAGCATGGCAGCTTTGCCGCTCGCCTGCGGCCATGGCTGCAGCGCGCCCGTGAGGAGATGGACCTGATCCTGCTCGACTGCCCCAGCCATCTTGCTTCAACACTCGCCACCGAGATGGAGACCTGCGTGGACGGCTACATTGCCGTTGTGGACTCGGGCCGCGCACGCAAGCCTGCCGTGGAGCAGCTTGCCGTGACCCTGAGCGATCGCCGCGCACCCGTGCTTGGCTACGTATTGAACCGCAGGCGCGATGCCATGCCAGCGTGGCTGCAAAGGACGATGGCGTAGTGCTCATGAGAGGAGATGCAATGCGCATTCGTGTTCGCAGCCGCAATTCTGGTCACAGCCTCGCGTTCGCCTGCATTGCTTTCTTTGTCCATGCCCATACCGTCCCTGCGCAGACCGGCATGCCGGAACAGGTGCTGGGCACTGACAGCCATGCGACTCAGCCGCAACCCACCCTGCCTGCGAACACTGCCGTGAACGACACAACAGCGGAATACCTGCTGCGTTCCGGTGACATCGTCACGGTGACCTATCGGTTCACGCCGGAGTACGACGACACCGCCACGATCGGTCCAGACGGGCACATCACACTGAAAAATCTTGGCTCACTGCCGGTGGGCGGCACCACGCTTGCAGAGGTGCGGGCGCGCGTGCTGCAGGCGGCCTATACGCAATTGCGTGACCCCGAGGTGACGGTCGCGCTCAAGCAGTTCCAGCAGCCGCGTTTCGTGGTGGGCGGCCAGGTGCGCGCTCCCGGCAGCTTCGACCTGCGCCAGCCGACCACGGTGCTGCAGGCCATTCTTCTCGCGGGCGGTCCCATGCACCACAGTGCGATGGGCCACGTATTGCTTTTCCGGAACCGTACCGGTGCCTCGCCGGAGACGCATGTGCTCGATCTGAAGCACCTGTCGCAGAATCGTATCGCTGACGACCTCCTGCTACAGCCTGATGACATGGTGCTGGTGCAGCGCTAAGAGCGTCGAGCGCCCGGTGCCACCAGAGATACGTCGTCCCGAAGCTGACAACAAATATTCACGCCAGACTCACACAGGTTGCCGCATAATCGCTCGCATGAAGCCATGGTTGTTCGGTCTGCTCTTCGCCGGGTGCGTGGTGTTGCCTGTGATCGCCCAATACAACGTGCCTGCACCAGCGTCCGCGCAGGGAGCGGCATCTACTCCGGTGATGGCAAACCCGTGGCTTGAGTTAATGACGAAGGCGGTTACGCACGCGAATGGGCATGGCGCGGCGGTGCCCGTGCTATCACCGATCGACTCAAGCGTGGTGCCTGAGGCCTTCCCGGCGATCACGCGCCGCATGCCCGCGGGTTTCCCCTCTGGGCCGGCAACCCACCGGTAAAGCAGGGGCGGCCGAACCAAGCCTGGCACCACAAACGACCCAGAGGCCATGCGCGCGATCATCCGCAGCGGCGTGGACGGCCTCATCTCCGACCGGCCTGACATTCTGCAGCGCGTGCTCGCGGAAGAGCGTGCGGCGCATCCGAACGACGCCAGGCTAAAGCGCTTTGTGGTGAGCGCGCACCGTGGCGGACGCGGCCTGCGGCCCGAGAACACGCTGCCCAGCTTCGAGAACGGGCTGGATCTGCTATCGACCGAGCTTGAGACCGACACCGGCGTTGCCACCGACGGTATCTCGCTCATCTCGCACGACCAGTTCTACAATCCGCAGAGCTGCCGCCATGCGGACGGCTCACCCTACACGCTGGAGAATCGCACTTATCTGCGCGACATCTCCTCGGCCGACGCGCAAAAGACCTTCGTCTGCGACAAGCTGCACAGCAACCTGCCGGACCAGAAGAACGACCTTGCTCTCTCGCCCGTATCCGTCGCCTTTGCCGCGAAAACGAGCAAGCCGAGCCCCTATGCTCCCACGTATGCGGCGGAGCTCTTCCACTTTGTCCGCTTCTACGTGGACTACTACACGATCGGCGCAGGCAAGGGCACACCCCGTGCCGCCGAGCGCGCTGCCAATGCCCGCGCCGTCCGCTTCAACATTGAGACGAAGCTCTACCCGGAGGACCTGCCGGACACCACCAAGCAGATGCAGGAGCCGGGCGTACCAGTGGCGCTGATCCACAACCACACCCGCGAACCGCAGGCCTTCGTGGACGCGCTGGCCGGCACCATCGCACGCGAACACATGGAAGACCGGTGCACGATCCAGAGCTTCGACTTCCGCACACTGCTGCTGGTCGCCGAGCAGTACCCGCGCATTCCGACGAGTTATCTAACGCAAAATCCGGCGTTGATGAAGACGGCGTTCGTGCCCGCGGCTTTGCGGTAAAGCTGACTGCCGGAGGACCTCACGATGCTGTTGATGTTTGCCATCCCGTGGCCCTGAAGATTTGTAACTCCGTAACACTTAATGTTGTCATCCGTAGCGCTTGTCTGTCATCCCGCAGCACTTAATGTTTGTCATCCCGCAGCGCAGCGAAGGGATCTGCTTTCTTTCAATGGCCACAGTAAACTTCCGCAACGCTTTAGTGTGAATACCACTTCTACGTCTACATTCTCGCGAGCAAATCGCGGACTCTGTACATCGGCATGACGAACAACCTGCACGCCCGTCTTCTGGAGCACCAGTCGAAGATCACCAGTTCATTCACTGCGCGATACAACATCAACCGGCTGGTCCGGGTGGAGCACTTTCTGTACGTCAGTAATGCAATCCGCCGTGAGAAAGAACTGAAGGATTGGACCGTTCCAAGAAGATCGCGTTAATCGAGTCGGAGAACCCGACCTGGGAAGACCTGTCGGCCGTGTGATGGAAAGCAGGTCCCTTCGCTGCGCTACAGGATGACAAACATCAAGCGCCAGGGGAGGCAAAGTTTAATGTTACCGGCTGACAAACAAAGGTTTGTAACGCTTACCGTGACCGCTGCGCCAGTGACTCGCACGCACCGCGCACGTCATGCACACGCAAAATGCGGGCACCCAGTCGCACGGCCTCTGCATGGAAAGCATGGGTCGCCGCATCGCGCTCCTCAATGCCTGAGCCGCCCAGAAAGCCCTTGCGTGACGCGCCTACCAGCAGCGGTAGGCCGAGTTCCTGCAACAGCGGCAGGCCCTGCAGCAGTTCTAAGTTCTCCTGCCCGCGTTTGCCGAAGCCGAAGCCGGGATCGATGACCAGGCGTTCCCGCGCGATTCCGGCAGCAGTAACGAAGGCGATACGCTCGCGCAGCTCCCGCAGGACCAGCGCGGCAATCTCTTCCTGAGGAATCGGCGGCTGCGACGCCCACTCCGAGGGCAGGCCGCGCGTGTGCATCACCACCACGCCGCAGCCGAGTTCTGCGCAGGTTGCAGCCATCGCAGGGTCCCACAACATGCCGGAGACGTCATTCACGATCTGCGCCCCGGCCTCGATGGCGGCGCGCGCCGTGCTGGCGCGGTAGGTGTCTACGGAGAGGACAGCCTTGGGAACGGCGTGAAGCACGGCTTCGATCAGGGGCAGGATACGCCGTTTTTCTTCGTTCGCGCCGATCGCACCGGCGGTTCCGGCAAGTGATCCCGGGCGGGTGGACTCGCCGCCAATGTCCAGAATGTCTGCGCCATCCTCCAGAAGCGAAAGCGCATGCCGCACGCCGTCATCGAAAGAGAAAAATCTGCCACCGTCCGAGAACGAGTCCGGCGTGACATTCACGATGCCCATCAGCAGGGGCTTGTCGAGGCAAAGCGTGCGTGATCTCAGCTCCCACTCGCGCGAGCCGAACATGGACGTTTCAGCCTAGGCCAGCACGGCGCTGCGTACCGCGTCGAGGTCATGCTGGTAGTCGTCGGAAGGAATCTCCTCAAGCAGCGTCTTCAAGTCCCGCAGCACGGGCGTACTCAGCTTGCCGGTGCGCTTGATGGCATCCTGCATGGAGCAGAGCTGCTCTTCATACCGCTCGATCTGGTGAATGGTGTGGAGCAGCAGATGCAGCCGGTGCGAGATTTCAGCAGGTGTGGCTATCTGCGCGGGAGCCTGCTTCTCTTTTCGGGATGCAGCGCGAGTTGGAGCCGCCCCACCTGTTGCGGGAATGCGCTTGGCTCGTACAGCCTGCCGTTTGACCGTTTTCTTTACGGCCGCTTTCTTCCGCAGTAATTGTTGCGCCGTGCTGGTCTTGGGCTTTGCTGCTGCTCTCGCGCTCATCGGTGCTCCTGGCTCTGTGATGCCGAGACCCGTGCGCGGGTGCACGTAAAGACTTCTTCGGAACCACTCCATGGGATTGTAATTTCGACCGGAGCACCTGCGGCTTCATCGCAGGTTTCTTCACTGCGCGACGATCGAACTCGGTACTGCTGCCGAAATGACAGGTTGTGGTGAGTCAATACAAGCAGATCCCTTCGCTTCGCTACGGGATAGCAAACCAAAAACAAACCTGGATTCGCCTCACTTAATTGCGCAGTTCCACCAGCGTTGCTCCCTGGCCGCCTTCGTTGTAGGCAGGCTCGGTCACACTCACCACGTGTGGATGTTTGCGCAGGTAGTCGCGCAGGGTACGGCGCAGCACGCCCATGCCCGTGCCGTGCACCACGCGGACGGACGGCCGTCCAGCAAGAAATGCTTGATCCACGTAGCGTTCAACTTCGTCGCGCGCCTCATCTGCGGTGCGGCCGATCACGTTGATCTCGCCCGGCACCATGTCCGGCTCGCGTGCGACGACGTTTACACCCTTGCCGCGCGCTGCGTGGATCGGTGTGGGCGGAACCACCACGGGAGCGGTCGTGATCACCTGGGCGATGTCGTCCTTCGGCACGCGCATCTTCATCGGCCCGATGGCGACCTCGAAGGTCTTCGCGTCCACCTGGCGCACCACCTTGGCCTCGCGGCCCATGCTCTTCAGCTTCACGGTATCGCCCGGCTGTACCTCGCGCGGCACGTGCGGCTGCGCACCCTTGTCATTCCGGTCCGCGCCGGTCACGTGCGCGACCACGGTGTGATTGAAGCTCTCCTGAAACTCGCGCTTCAGCCTCGCGATACGGCGGTCCGCCTCGCCCTTCAGCTTCGTCGCAACGCCCTTGTCTTCGACGGCCTTGAGCGACTCGCGCATCTGATACTCAAAGTCCTTCATGAGAGACGCGAGCTTGCCTTCCAGTTCCTTCGCGCGGTTGCGCTGCTCCTGCCTGCCTTCGATTTCGAGGCGGCGCTTCTCGCGCTCCACTTCCTGCTCACGCTCGCGGATGCTTGCCCGCTCGGTTGCCACGGCAGTCAGTTGC
>CALMAP010000333.1:14041-14517 GCA_937859825.1 uncultured Terriglobus sp.
CTCGTCAAGGAAGCGAGCGATGTCGGCCGACTGCGTGGTGACGCTACCGCGCGCCGAACGGATCATTGCCGGGTCGAGCCCCAGCCGCTCCGCGATGTTGATGCCGCTCGACGCACCGGGTACGCCCAGCCGCAACTGGTAGGTGGGCGCAAGCGTCCGCTCGTCAAAGCCGACGGCCGCGTTCGCCACACGGTCATGCTTTGCGGCATAGATCTTCAGCGAGGTCAGGTGCGTGGTGATCAGGCTCCACGCGCCCATCTGCAGAAAGCGTTCGCTGATGGCAACGGCCAGCGCAGCGCCTTCTTCCGGGTCGGTCGCCGCGCCAAGCTCGTCGAGCAGTACCAGCGAACGCGCGTCGGCATCGCGGGAGATGTGGTTCACGTTCGTAATGTGCGCGGAGAAGGTGGACAGGTTGCGTTCGATGGATTGTGCGTCGCCGATGTCCGCATAAACAGCGGAGAAGATCGGCAGCCGCG
>CALMAP010000333.1:14527-22896 GCA_937859825.1 uncultured Terriglobus sp.
GCGGACTCCGCAGGCACCGGCATCCCGGCCTGCGCCATCAACGCCAGCAGACCAACGGTCTTGAGCGCGACAGTCTTGCCGCCGGTATTGGGGCCGCTGATGATGAGCTGCTTCGCTGCGCCCGGCAGCGAAATAGTAAGCGGAACAATGCCGGGGTCTTCTGCTTCTTCTCTCGCACGACGGGTCAGCGCTGCGGCACGCTTCTCTTCGCGCATGCGCAGTTCCAGCAGCGGGTGCCGCGCGGCCACCAGGTCGAACGCGAGATCGTCGCCGTGCGGCTTGCCATCGGTAAATACCGGGCGCACGCAACGCATTTCGCGCGCAAACTTCGCAATGGCCCAGTGCACCTCGACGGCGGCCAGTACTTCCGTGCCGCGAGAGATGGCACCTGCCTGTTCGGCGACCGCAGCCGTCATTGCAACCAGGATGCGGTGCACTTCAGCCTGCTCTTCGTCCAGCAGGCGGACGAGTTCGTTGTTCTGCTCAATGGTTTCCATCGGCTCGACGAAGACGGTCTGCCCTGAGGACGACGAGCCATGCACCACGCCGGGAACCCGGCGGCGAAACTCCGTCTTGACCGGGATCACGAAGCGGTCGCCGCGTACGGTGATCACTTCATCCTGCGCGCCGCCCGCGTCGGCGACGGCGCGAAGCTGGCGGCGCAGTCCCTCTTCAATGGCTTTATGCTGGCGCTCGGCCGCACGGCGGATACGTGCGAGTTCAGGTGATGCCTCGTCGCTCAACGTGCCGTCTGCCTCGATCCTGCCGCTCACCAGTTGCAGCAGGCGGTAGAAATTGGTCTGCAGCACGGATTGGGAAAGCCCCGTGACCGCCGGCCACTTTCCGGCAAGCGCCTCCGGTGGTTCCGCGATCAACTGCTTCCAGTCGGCAATGCGCTCGGCCAGTTCCCCGATGCGCTTGATTTCCAGCGGTTCCAGTGACGCGCCGGGGATGCGCGCCTTGTCCAGCAGCGCGTTCGCATCGAAGAGTCCGCCAAAGCCGAAGTCAACAGCGGCTTCGTGGAAGCGCACCATCTCCGCCGTCAATTGCTGCTGCTGCTCGATCCATCGCAGATCGCGGACAGGCCGCAACGCAAGCACACGCTGTTTCCCAAGTGCGGATTGCGTACGCCCCGCCAGCCGCTCGCGCAGCCGTTCCCACTCCAGCGCAACGGCGCTGGTCTCCCGCAGGATTGCGGTGTCTACATTTCTGTTTTCAATAGCCACAGGCGATTAGACGCTTGCGGACAAAGTGAGGGTGCGCCTGGCGCGTGGCAGCTTTGCGCAGTGGTGCCCATCCTGGCTTCGCAAAGGTAGGCACCCAGGTTTGTTGGGGGTATACACGTGAGGAGGACAAGAAGGCGGGTACCCACCTTCACCGCGCTTTTGCGGTCAAGGTGGGACCTCTGGCCCTTCCGGTCTTAGTGGAAACCGCCAGCGACGAAGATGGCGTCGCTCGTGATCCACGAGGAATCGTCTGATGCCAGGAAGACCGCTGCGGTGCCGATGTCCTTGGGCACGCCGATGCGGCCCAGCGGGATCTGGCTCTTCATCTGCTCGAAAAATGGCGCATAGTCTGCGGCTCCCTCAGTCGTGACTGGCCCAGGATTCAGGCTGTTCACGCGGATGCCCTTCGGCCCCAGTTCTTTCCCCAGAGCAACGGAAATCGTATCGACCGCACCCTTGGTAGCGGAGTACACCGACATGCCGGCCATACCGCTTCTGCCGGCACCCGAACCGATATTGATGATGGAACCGCCCTTCGCAGGGAAGTGCGGCACAGCGGCCTGGATGGTCAGCAGCAGGCCCAGCACGTTCAGGTTGAACATGCGATGGAACTCGTCCGGCGTGATTGCCTCAAGGGGCGTCAGGCCGTACACACCTGCATTATTGACCAGAATGTCGATGGTGCCGCCGAAGGCCTTCCTGGTTTCTTCGATCAGCCTCGAAATGTCTTCCGGCTTGGAAACGTCCGCGCCAACAGCTACAGCCTTGCCGCCTGCTTTGGTGATACGCTCGACCACGGCATCGCCGCCCTGCTTCGACGAGGCGTAGTTCACCACTACCTTTGCGCCTTCCTTCGCCAGCTCCTCCGCGATGGATGCGCCGATACCCTTCGATGCCCCTGTAACGATCGCTACTTTTCCGTCCAGCTTGCCCATGTCCCTGTTCCTTTCTGTAATATCGATTCGATATTTCGACAAACATAGAATGGATGCGGCGGGAAGAGCGCGGATTCAGGTTTCTCGCGAAGACGCCCGGATGCGTGAGGGCGGTATATGCCTCAACTTAGTGCTCGCCGACCCAGGCAATAGCCCTGGACCTGCGGAGCGCTTACTTCGCCAGAGACTTCAATTCGTCCAGGTACTTCTTCCACATCTTGCGCTGGAACTTCGGCTCCACAAAGCGGCCCTTGCGTTCGTTTTCGATCAGGCCCGCGGACTCGAGTTCCTTCATGTGGTGTGAGAGCGTTGCGGCGCTTACGCCGGCGCAATCGCGCATGCCGCTGCAGGTGGCGCCGCCTTTGGCGATGGCCCGCAGCACGGCCATGCGTGTGGGGTCAGCCAGCGCCTTGCTGATGAGCATCATCTGCCGGTCACCCAGGCCATGGCCGGAACCATCGGAGTTGTTTTTCGATGCGACAGGCAGCGCGGCCTGGGCTTCGGCAGAAGCAGCGTCGGGCTGCTTTGCAGCGATAACGGCCAGCGAGTTCTTGCCTTTGCTTTCGCTGTCTTTCACGCCCTTGCCTTTGGTGCTCTCTTCTTTGCCGGCCTTTGCCTTATCCGCCTTGTGCTTCTTGCTCATCGCCTCGCTCCGGTTGCGCCCTGCGCTCAGGATACGCCTCGAAGCAGGTCTGCGATGGGGCGGTGGAGCACCGGATGCATCAAGTCAGGGGCGAGTGCGGCTAGCGGTTCCAGTACAAAGCAACGGCGATGCATCTCAGGATGAGGCACGGTCAGCCGCTCTGTCGCGATGACCTCGCTGCCATAGAGCAGCAGGTCAAGGTCGAGCGTGCGCGGGCCTTTCGCAATGCCGTGGGAGCGGTCGCGGCCGAGCGCCCGTTCAATCGCCAGCAGGCCGTCCAGCAGCGCCTCCGGGGCGAGCTCCGTCTGCAGCAGCGCAGCACCATTCAGAAAGTTTGGCTGGTCAAGGTAGCCGACCGGTTCGGTCTCGGTAAACGACGAGACGGCAAGCACCGTGCCGAGTTGTCGAAGCTGCGCCACGGCGCGTTCCAGATTCTCCTGGGGAGAGGCGGAGAGGCCGGCAAGGTTGCTGCCAAGGCCGATCGCGGCAAGAGGCATTCAGGCGTGTGCAGGCAGGCGAAGCATCGTGGGCAGACTGTGCTCAAGTGTCACCGGCTCCTCATCGCACACCGTGGCTAGTTCCCATGCGGAGCGGTCTTTCATCAGCCTGCTGACCAGCGCGGTGTGCATGGCATGGCCGGCGCGTTCTGCAACGACGCGGCCCTCGATGCGGCGGCCCGCGAGGGCCAGATCGCCGATCAGGTCCAGGACCTTGTGACGGACGAACTCATCTCCAAAGCGCAACGGCCCGTTCTGTACCGCGCCGCTGCCGATGATGATGGCGCAGGCGTCGGTCGCTCCGCGGATCAGCCCCATGTCGCGCAGCATGGGCTCATCTTCACGGAAACCGAAGGTGCGCGCCGGTGCAATCAGATCGGCGTAGGCGCCGGTCTGCAGATCGCCGAGAAAACGCTCAGAGCCAATGGGCGCGGGAAAGTCGATGCGGTAGTCGATCTGGTAGCCGGTGCCCGGGTAGACGCCGATGAACTTCACGCCGTCTTTCGAGTTCTCCGTTACTTCGACCGGCTTGAGAATGCGGATGTACTCGCGCTTGCGGCGCTGCTTCTTGAGGCCAGTGCGAAGAAACGCCTCGACGTACGGCAGAGCCGAGCCGTCCAAGATCGGCACCTCGAGATTGTCCAGTTCCACGATCACGTTGTCGACGCCGTGGCCGATCAGCGCGCTCAACAGGTGCTCCGTGGTGGAAATGAGCACGCCCTGCCGCATCAGGCTGGTGGCGTAGCTCACGCGGGCCACGTTGCGGCCGTTGGCGGGGATCTCGAAATTGTCCAGATCGGTGCGGCGAAAGACGATGCCAGACCCTGCGGCGGCGGGGATGAGCCGCATCTGCACGGGCGCGCCGGAATGCAGACCGACCCCGGCAAAAGCCAAGGGCTCGTTCAGCGTGAACTCGTTATGGACCTGCACTGCCAAAGCTCTTTACGTCCAACCCTCAGGAAAGCGCAGTGCGCCGGGAATGTGACAACCGCAAGAATACTGCGGTCGTTACCCTGTCCAGTGTGTCTATTCAGACACAGGTATCGGCACAATACAGCCTCCGGTTATAACGGGATATGCGGGCCAAGCGGTATCTCCAAAGCATTGAGAAGAATGAGCAGCGGCTCCTGCAGCGGCTTCAGGAACTGGTTGCTGTCGAGTCCCCCTCGGAAGATGCGGCTGCAGTCAATCGCGCCATGGACCTGGTCACAGCCTGGGGAGTTGCCGCAGGCGCAAGCGTCACACGCCACCCGCAGGCTGCTTCGGCAGATGTGACGGAGCTTTGGTTTCACGGGAGTACAGGCGATAGCGACAAACCGCTGCTGCTGTTGGGCCATTTGGATACCGTGTGGCCGATGGGTACGCTGGCCGCGATGCCGTGGTGCGAAGCGCCAGACGATCAAGGACGCGCGCGCATCTGTGGCCCGGGCGTGCTGGATATGAAAGCCGGAGTGGTCATGGCTCTGGAAGCCATCGCTGCTGTGCGGGAGAATGGTGGGTTGGGCCGGCCCGTGGTGCTGCTGCTGAACCCCGATGAGGAGGTAGGCAGTCCCATTTCGCGACCGCACACGGAACGGTTGGCGCGGGAAGCCGAAGCCGTTTTCGTGTTGGAGCCGCCGCAGGGCCTACCCGGCACGCCCGACGACGCAGCCTACAAAACGGCGCGCAAGGGCATCGGCAACTACCGTGTGCAGGTCACGGGCGTGGCGTCGCATTCTGGGGTTGATTTCACGCGCGGCCACTCCGCCGTATTGGAACTGGCTCGGCTGCTGCCACGGATCGCCGCGCTCCCCAACCTGGAGCGCGGCACCACCGTGAAACCTGGTGTGATTGGCGGGGGTACCCGCTCAAACGTGGTCGCGGCAGAAGCGTGGGCCGAGGTGGATGTGCGCATCGCCCGCGCGGAGGATGCCGCCGGTGTCGAGGCTGCGCTTCAAGCGTTGCGCTGCGAAGATCCAGCCTGCACGGTGACGGTCACGGGTGGCATCAATCGACCGCCGATGGAACGCAAGCAAGGCACCGTGCTGCTGTTCCAGCGTGCGCGCAGACTTGCGGCGGAATTGGGCATCGACCTGAAGGAGGCCAGCACCGGTGGCGGCTCCGACGGGAACTTTACCGCTGCGCTGGGCGTGCCCACTCTGGATGGCATGGGTGCCGTGGGCGAGGGCGCGCATGCAAAGCGTGAAAGTATCCTGCGCGATGAATTATTGCCGCGAACGGCACTGCTCGCGGCGATGATCGCGAACACGTGAGCGTGTTTGTTACGCCTGCTGCTTTCTTCTTGCACCGCCTCTGTCCCGGTGTAAGCTCTCACCAACATTCCTTTCAGGAGAGGGTCCAATGGCTTCCATTACCGGGTTTGGTGGTGCGTTTTTTCGAGCGAACGATCCGGATGCGCTCTACCAGTGGTACGAACGCCACCTTGGTATCAAGAAGACCGACGGCGGCTTTCTGTTTCCGCCCTCGGGGCAGCGCGCCGATCTTGTACTCTCCTTCTTCAAGCAGGACAATGCGTACTTTCCCGTCGCGCAGAAGACAATGCTCAACTTCCAGGTAGACGACCTGGACGGGCTTCTGGACCGATTGCAGAGCGAGGGAGTTACCGTCGATCCCAAGCGCGACAGCTATGAGGGCTTCGGCAAGTTCGGCTGGTTCACCGATCCGGAAGGCAATCGCGTGGAGCTCTGGCAGCCTGTCGCCGAGTGACGTTGCGTTCAGAGCCGATTGCATCTATGACTCTGAGGTTCTGAACCCATGAAGACCATCGCGATCGAAGAGCACTTGCTCTCCCCTGACGTTCGTGCCGCATGGGCGGCGAGTGCCGATGAGGATGCGGGTGAGTCACTCCATCAGGGCGAGATGCTCGAGCATTTGGAAGACCTTGATGCAGGCCGCCTCGCGCGTATGGATGAGAGCGGCGTCGATGTGCAGGTGCTGTCGCTTACCAGCCCGGGACTGCACCAACTCTCTCCGGAAGAGAGCGTCCCGCTTGCGCGGAAGACAAACGACCTGATCGCGGCGACAATCGGCCGCCATCCTGACCGCTTCGATGGCTTTGCCACCATGCCTGTGACCGCACCGCAGGAGGCAGCGACGGAACTGGAGCGGTGCGTTCGAGCGCTCGGATTCAAGGGTGGCATGCTCTTCGGGCGCACGCCGGACAAGCATCTGGACAACGAGGAGTTCTGGCCCATCTTCGAGAAGGCCTCGGAACTGCGCGTGCCTCTGTTCCTGCATCCTCAAATACCCTCGCTCGATGTGCGCGAGGCGTATTACTCAGGCTTCGATCCGCAGGTGAGCCTTGCGTTCAGCACGTTCGGAATCGGCTGGCACTACGACTGCGGTGTGCAGTTTCTGCGACTGGCGCTTGCGGGTGTCTTCGACCGGTTTCCGGAACTGCAGATTGTCCTCGGCCACTGGGGTGAGCTGGTGCTGTTCTATGCCGAGCGGCTGAAGGCTTTTTCGCGTATGACCAGGCTGCATCGGCCAGTGACCGACGTATTGCGCGAGAACATCTACGTGACTGCCAGCGGCATGTTCAGCGAGAGCTATTTCCGCCATGCAATTGAGGTCACCGGAATCGACAGGGTTCTATTCTCTACCGACTATCCGTACCAATACCGGCCCGGTGGTGGACCGAGGGAGTTCTTAGACCGCCTTTCCGTAAGTCACGAAGACAAAGAGAAAATTGCGCACGGAAACTGGGAACGCCTCACGGGCGGCATACGCCGGTAAGAACGTTGCGGCACTCGCACGCGAATCTCTCCTTGCGATGAAGTGCCACGTCCTCCTTAGAGGGGCAGCGCTATGAAAGCCGGAAACGCAGCAAGGCCGCGACAGACAGTCGCGGCCTTGCTGTGATGTGGATGCGAAACCTACTTCTTGGTGGGCGCGATGGCGTCCTTGGCGGCCTTGGCGATGCGGAACTTGACCACGGTCTTGGCCTTGATTTTGATGGCTTCGCCGGTCTGCGGATTGCGGCCTACGCGCGCCTTGCGCTCAGCCTTGACCAGCTTGCCAATGCCAGGAATGGTGAACTCGCCGTTCTTCTTGGTTTCTTTTACGGCGGTGGCAGACATCAGGTCGAAGAACTGGCTCACCTTCTTGGTGGGCAGTTCGGACTGCTCGGCGAGCGTCTTGATGAGTGCGGTTTTCGTTAATCCCTTTGCCATTGCTTGGCTCCTTTGCCCCGAGGGGTGCTTCGTCGAACGGGGAGGCATATGCATCAGGGACCGCGGATCGCCAGTATGGATGCGGCTCGCCGCATCGTCCCTCTCGATATCCCCAGTGTTTATGCGGCTTTTCCGCTCGTTCCGGATATCACCTTCTGCGTTTGCGGGCGCAATGTCAATACCCCGTCTCCGGTTTTCTTGGGCTTTTCTTGGGTTTTCGCCATATTTCTGTGGAAGAGTGCCAAAACAGGTTCAAAAACACTGAAAAATTCAGAAAAGCGAGTGCAGCGCCTTCTTATCCTGCGGTCACGTTACGGGCGAGCAGAAGCCTATTCCATCCGGCAGCCATGGAGTATGGTGGCGAGCTCATCCCGTAGCCAACCGCGCAAGCGCGTCACCCGCAAGGCGCAGGTTCAGCCATTCCCGTAGCACCTTTGCGCCCACGCTTTCGTAAAAGTCGAGCGCGGGCGTGTTCCAGTCCAGGCACTCCCACTGAAAGCGGGTGCACTGGCGCTCCTCCGCAATATGCGCAAGGCGCTGAAACAGCCCCTTGCCGATGCCGCGCTTGCGGAAGCGCTCCCGCACGAACAGGTCTTCCAGGTAAAGAGCCGGGCGACCCTCCCAGGTGGAGTACTGGAAGAAGTACAGTGCGAACCCGGCGATCGCGTCGTCTGCTTCCGCCATGAGGCAACGGAAGTATGGCTCCTGGCCGAAGCCGTCGCGCAGCAGGTCGGCTTCTGTGGCAACGGCAGCCTCCGGCTCTTTCTCGTAGATGGCCAACTCGCGAATCAGCGCCAGGATCTCCGGGACGTCTGCCGCGACGGCATCACGTAGGGTAAACGTGGGTGCCAAACTCAACGGGAAGGCACCGCTGCAAAGTGACTGGTGTCCACCGT
>CALMAP010000334.1:0-4895 GCA_937859825.1 uncultured Terriglobus sp.
GTCTAGAACAGCACGAAGCTGAACCTAAGATTTATGAGCTTCTTCAGCGCGCTCTTCCTGAGTAATAGGGGAAGCTATGCAGCGGCCTCCTCCAACACCTGAGGTTTCGCAGCCGCTACGCCTAGAAGATGCCTGTACGCGAGCGTGACCTGCTGCGGAACCACTCCGTTGCCTACCATTGCTATGCGCTTGGCTCGATCGGTGCAATCATCCTTGTGGATCGTGCGAGGAGGCTCGTGGTCATGCTGTGAATCGCCTTGTCCTTTCGGAAAGCCAGAGAACGAGAGCTTGGTGTCAGATGCAGTTGATGTCCAGCCCGCAGGCCATCCCATCAGTGTCTCTGCCCATGCTGGATTCAGCCGGTTCGTGTACGAACCGTCAGAGTGAGACTGCACATCCGCAACGATGTTGGTGAACTTGCCGGTACTCAGACAGAACTTGCTGTCCGTGCGGAGCGGCGTTGACCAAAGATGTATTTCTTTAATCACTGAAGTGGAATGAGCTTTGGGGTTCAGCTTCCACGGTTCGTTGTGATCCATCTTAACTGGTGTAGACCAGTTCTTCCCATAAACGACTTGCTCACGCAGCGTTGGGCAGGATGTACGGCCCGGACGGTTCCTCTGCTGGTATGTCTCCAGAGACTCCTTCGAGCGTGGGTTCAGCTTGTCCATGACATTCGGAGTCAGCCACGGTTCTCCAGGCGATGCAGAAGAATCTTTCTCGTTTGTGCGGGGCGCCAGCTTCACTGGCTGATACACAACGCCAGACAGCATCAAACCCTGCTTCGGCCAGGAGCCGAGCAACGTCTGCGATGGGGGCTGTTGTGTCTTTCTTCGAGGAGAGCAGTCCAGGAACGTTTTCGAGGAAGAGCAGAGGGATGCGAGCTTCTTCTGCGATGCGGATGATGTCTGCGAATAGGTAGCGTTCATCTTCAAGGCAAGCTCGTTTCCCTGCCAGAGAGAATGGTTGACACGGGAAACCTGCAACGATGCAGTCAATGCTTCCTCTAAGAGTTGTTGCGTTGAGGGTACTGACATCTTTCCAGATCGGCCCTTTGTGGAGTTGGCCATCTTGCATTCGCGCTTCGAGGACTGAACAGGCGTATTTGTCACGTTCGCAGTAGAGAGTGGTTCTGAGTTCATAACCGAGTTCCTTTACGGCCTCGGCGGTGCCTCGGTCGAGCATTCCAGAGCCTGAGAACAGGCTGATAGCGTTAAGAGTTTTCATGGAAAGTTGCGGCCGAGTCGGTAGAAGTCACGACTGGATCTGCTTTGCGGACGAGGAATCCTTTCAGCCCGCATGTGGCCAAGGTGCCTGCATCTTTAGTTGAGAACGCGATGAGTGCGGAAGGTGAACCGGCGGTGCCGCCTCGTTCACCAGAGGCAGTACAGAAACGAATGCGTCCACTCAGGAAGAGAATGCCTTTGGCATGTGGCCAGATGTCGTTCTGCCAGGATGTGGTTTCGGTACGGGCGAAGATCAGTCCTATGCCTGAACCGTGTTCAGACAGCTTCTTCATCCACTTGCCGGTGTCAGGACCGTAGGGAGGATTGCACCAGACACGACCGCTCCAAGGAAGCGCCAAGCCGTCTTGTCCCTTGCTGAAGTCGTAGTGCTCTTTCGCAGTGTTCCAAGGACGTGGTGAGGGTGCAGCGCATGGGTCAAGGTCGAAGGTGCCAAGGGCTTTCAGAATGTATGGTGGCGTGAGCCATGTATGAGTCTGTGCAATGTTTCCGGGAAGTGCTGTCTCGAACGTGAAACCTATGCCACTCGTGGCCTGCTGCTTTGCTGTGGAGGGCATAAGGAACACCGGCAGAAACGCCGAACGGTGGCACTGATGGCCACCGTTCTGAACTGCGTTGGGGAGGGATGGGTCTACATACTTAACGTTCCGGCTGGCAAGAACGTGACATCATCGGGAACCAGACTTGCGTGAACGGTGCAATCTCTGCCGCAACGCCTCCGGCTTGATCCCAAGCAAGGTGGCGATCTCTGTGATCTTGTACCCATTGAGGATGTATCCGGCTACTTCTCTCTGGAATGGACAGAGTTGTTCCAGTGAAGGACACGAATAGCCATCTTCTTCCGCGCCGGGGATGTCGTAAGACTCACCCTGTTCCTCGTTATGAGATTGCAGGGACACGTAACGCGAACGGCTGCGCTGATTGGAACGATGGCGTTCCAACCGGGCGCGCTTGCAGAGGAACTTTACCCATCGAGAGTATGAGTCCGGTCCTCTGCGAGAGAACCGTTCCCATTTACGGGTGATTAGAAGCATCACGTCTGCCGCACTGTCCTCATCTCCCGTAGCTCGCCGCGCGTAACGCATAGTCGCAAGCATCAGTGCATCGTGTTCTGACTTGCTCACTCCGTCTGAGCGCCACCACTTGTCATACAACTCATCAAGGTTATGCACCATGGAAGGTGATCCCTTCGGTGCGGCTGATGAGTTCCGCATATTCGGCGGCGGGTAGGATTCGTACCTTCCATGACGGCTTCCAAGCGAAAGCCACGGCAATCGCCTCCCGATCTCCCCGCGCAAAAGCCTCAACGAGCTTTGGTCCAGGGTTCAGGGATCGAGCTTTCTTGATGGAACGTTGCAGAACAGCGCGAGGGACTTTCTCAACAGCGACTTCATCGTCGTCCACGGAAGCAGGACGAGAGGGGAACTTATAATGGGGCATAGGAAACCTGTATGTACGGCAGCGGGAGCAACGCGTGACGTTGGGCGTCACGCTGCTTGATGAGGGATTGTTACGGAGGCAGGAGTTTGGTCGCTACAACCAAACGGGAATGCAGATTGGACAATACGTGGAATGCAGAACCGGCGGGATCGATTGAGGTATAGCTTCTAGGCAGACGGTACCAGGGCGATGCCGTTCATCCAAAGTCGGAACATCATGCAGCAGCGATTACAGGTGATAGGTACGTTTCATCTGCGATGTCTCTTCTTCCATGCGATTCAGTTCCCGATGAATGCGGAAGTTCACACCTATGCTAACCAAGAAAATCAGGATGGTTGCACTGAAGCAGGTCGCAAGGAAGTAGCAGGCGAACTCGTTCAGGCCGCCTCCACAAACGAAGCTGAAATGTACCCGTAAGGTGCAATCTTGCTTAATGCTTTGTTCCAGCGGCGCTCGAATGTGTGGATCGCGTTATGCTCCCGCCGGGAACATAGCAAAAGATGTTCTAAGCAGAGCTTATTGCCGCATTCGTGATGGATTTCCCAGCGAGTTCCGTCGTTTGCGGGAGGGAGATCGTCGATCTTCTTTCCAGATTTCAGTTCCCACGCGGCCCGGTGGACCAGTAAGGGCTTCTTACCGTTTTCATCCGAGGCGATCATCCCATAAGGCCGCCTACTCTTCATAGAGCCGATGAAGAGGCGGCATCCAGTTTCAGGATCGTGGCTCGTTAGTCGGTGGAGTCGTTGGGCGAGTGTTGCTTTGCTGGCATGAGAAATCCTTCAGCTTGAGATAGCTGCTGGACTCGATGGCCGTTGCAGCAGAAGCCCTTCAAGTGCTTCTGATTACATCTAGTATGGCGATTCGCACCTACCCTCAGGCCGGTGCGGGAGAAGACCTGTGGAAAAGTATCGAAGTTGGCTTCTAATGCGTTCTTCGGTCCTAAATCCCTCGAAGTATGTGCGGTAGGTCGGGCTTATACTAATAGTAGTAAAGGTTCTGCACTGACTGCAGACGCGGAGATCTAACAAGATCACCGGGGTAGCACACGATCCTGAAGCGTGTGATTCAAGGGGCCGCTGAAGCCACGATAAGCCAGCAAGCGTAGATCACCGGAAGCATCGGGTATAGCCGGTCTCTATCGTGCAGCAAGCGTCCACAGCCACCAGATTTGCCCGGCTCACTGCTGGTCCGAGGATAGCCGCCAGGCTACCGAAAATCGGGTTCCCGATCAGCACATCCTCCAGGTTGTAGTACGGGCTGGAGGCTCTGTGGGCTTGCCGCCGCTGCATAAGCGGATGGGCAAGCGAAGCTCCTATCAGGGAGCGCTGGAAGCGAAGCCGAAACTAGCACGTAGCGCGTATCGACATGAGCGCAGCCGGGGACTACGTGCAAGCGGTGCCGGAAGCACCGCAAAGCAGCAACTCTAAGACCCGTAATCGCGCCGTAGGCGGCTGAATCGGGCGGGGTGGCGCTGTGAGGCCGCAATAAAGCAGAAACTGACCAGTGACCAATATGCTGCATGAGGAGGGACAGCCCTCCGTGTGTAGAGGACTGACGAGGTGGGGTCAGGTCCTGTAGAGGTTGGTATGCCTACTACTACTAGCCCCTGGTGCATCTGCTGGACGAACAGAGGGGGACGATACCGTGAGCTTTGTGGTTCGCCGGACAATCGACGGCCTTTACATCCATAGCGGCGCAAACTGCTGCAATTCCCTACCTCATGCCATTCGCTTCAGCACAGAGTCGGCAGCAAGGGCGCACGCGATGCAGCACACCAGCCATATCAGCTACTTCGAGGTGGTTCCCGCGATCAACCCGCCCGCGTGGGTCCGGCCTCAGTGGAGCTGGAATCAGAATCAGCAGCGGCGGGATGTTAACTCCAACGTTGCCAGGGGTGCAAGTCCGCACCTCGAATCCGCTGGGTCACAGGTAGCCAATTTAGTCGCCATGTGTACCGAAGAACCATGCACTTTCATGCACATCTGTGCTCATGGCTCTCCTCGCACCGGGCCAATGTTCACGCGGGAAACGCAGAAAAGCCGCGCTGGACGCGGGTATTCGCAATCGCCGGAAACGCCCTTAAAATCCGCAGACCTTAACCGGTCGTGGGGGTTCAAGTCCCCCTCCGGGCACCAACTCTTTTCCTAGACTGCAGCGGGTATTTTCTATCCAGAACTTCTGCTAGAATCAGCAAGTCGCGTTGGTTTGGAA
>CALMAP010000334.1:4905-12368 GCA_937859825.1 uncultured Terriglobus sp.
CTTTTCGACAGGCCGACGAAGGCGATCTTCTGATAGACTTTGTCCTGTGACCGCACTCAGCGATGAGACGGTGTCTGGCAGAAATGATGACATCGATCCCACCTAAGAGGCGCTTCTGGTAGCCACGCTTGGTGCCTGGAAGTCCAATTCCTTTCAAGTCAGACGTGCCTTTTGTCTGAAGGATTTTGGGGACGTAGCTCAGTTGGTTAGAGCGCTGCCCTGTCACGGCAGAGGTCGCGGGTTCGAGCCCCGTCGTCCCCGCCACTTGATTTAACCTTCGCGTGTTGAGTCCGGATGGCATGAAATAGTGACACCCCCTTATAATTCAGCTGAGACGTCAGAACAGTAGACAGCGACGACCAGCGTGGCTATCCCACGTATTCTGCAGAGGGCAGGATGTGAGCACGCTAATCGTAAACGCTGACGACTTCGGTTTGACGGACGGTGTGAATCGAGCCGTAGCGGAACTGTACGATGCAGGAGCACTCACGTCCGCCACGCTGATGGCTCATGGAGCTTCGTTCGAAGACGCTGTCTGGAAGGCAAAAAGCAGAAGCGACCTTGGCGTTGGATGTCACATCGTCCTTGTGGATGGGCCAACAGCATCGATACCGGCGGATGTGCCAACGCTCCTCGGTAAGAATGGCCAGTTGCGTGATTCCCTGCCCAGGTTCTTTCTCGATCTGCAGCGTGGACGTGTCAGCGAACAGGAGGTCGAACGTGAGGCTACTGCACAAATCCAACGTCTGCAGAATGCTGGACTGACGATTTCACATGTGGACACGCATAAGCACACCCATCTGTTCCCGCGGGTGGCACGCCCTCTCATGCGCGCGGCAGCGGCTTGCGGTGTCAGGGCGATCCGCAACCCCTTCGAGCCAGCGTGGAGTGCCAGATTCACACGTGGAGCGTTTGTTCGCAAAGTGGAAGTTACTCTACTCAGAAACTTTGAAACTACCTTCCGAGGCCTCTGTACTGCTTTCGGCATGCGCACAACCGATGGCTGCATCGGCGTTTCCGCCACAGGCCGACTGGATGCCGGTACCCTGTGCGCGCTTCTTGGAGGTTTGCCTGAAGGCTGCTATGAACTGGTTTGTCACCCGGGCTACCACGACCAGGCGCTCGATCGAGTCCACACGCGGTTACGCTACACACGCGAGGTAGAACGGCAGGCGCTGCTGGAGCAGGTGCCTGTAGCGAAAGACACTGGCCGCATCCATCTAATCCGCTTTGCGGACCTTGCATCCAGCTAACGGGCGCGGTTCCCAACGTGCCGCAGGAGCTGCACTGCGGACGAAACATCCTCACGTAACAACTCCCGCTCCCCGCCAGCCTGCTCTTCGCGTCGAGTCATGGGCAGTTCCAGGCGCACCCGAGTTCCACGGCCAGGCCGGCTCTCCATGTGGACCACTGCCGCGGCACCGTAAAGCACCTCAAGGCGTTCGCGTACGTTGCGCATACCGATGCCGGTGCCTGGTCGGGTAAAGCCGCTTGCAGTCGTATGGTCACGCTCAGAGGAGATGCCGACGCCGTCATCCTCCACATCGATCAGTAGGCAACTTGCGTGAATACGGCTGCGAACGGTCACTGTGCCTCCACTGATGCGCGGCTCGATCCCGTGCTTGATGCTGTTCTCAATCAGCGGCTGCAGCAGCATGCTTGGCACGGCAAGGTCGAGTGTCTCGGGCGCGATCTCCTTCACGACGCGCAGTTTTTCACCAAACCGTACTACCTCGATGCGGAGGTAGTCGTCTGTGAACGCCAGCTCATCACGAAAAGGCACAAACGAATCGCGCTGCTTGAGCAGGACCCGCAGGATGTTCGCAAGCTTGATGACCATCTCGCGCGCAAGCTCCGGTTCCAGCCGCACCAGCGAAGCGATGGAGTTAAGGGTATTGAATAAAAAATGCGGGTTGATCTGGCGCTGCAGCGCATCCAGCCTCGCTTCAAGCAGCAGTCTCGCCTGTTCTTCAAGCTTCTTTTGAATTCGAACCGCGTTCCAGATCTTCAGCGGAATGCCGACGACCACAGGCGCTGTTGCGCAGATCGCCAGTTCCACCAGCCAGTTTTCATCGCGCAATGAAAAGTAACGCTCCGGATAGAAATGCGAGATGATGCTGGCGCATCCCTGAAGAACCATGATGAGCAGCAGCAATACGATCGGCCGGTCGAAGTGCGGCCTCTTCAGCGTCCGGCGTACCCAGCGGTAGATGCTCAGGTCAATCAGTGGCGAGAAGGACCAGATGTCTTCCAGGTCGGCAAAGTTATGAAATGTTCCAGCAATCATGGCCACCGTGAGTTCTACCGGCAATGCCAGAAACTCGCCATGAAGCAGGGCGGGAATCGCCAGCAGGACAGCACCCATTACGGCAGCGAACGGCCCGATCACCAGTCCGATCAGTACCGTGGCCTCCACGGAAATGTCCGCTGCAAGGAAATTTGGAACGGTCGTCCGAATCCAGACGCCAGCGACCAGAGGTGCCGTAATGAGCAGCATCAATTTGAAACGATCTTGAAAAGAGCGATTCTGACTGAGCAGCAATCGGCGGAAAACGTCTGACCGTGTAAGCGAACTGGACACCGCAGCTGCGACTCCAAGCTTCACCAGCAACGAGATCAGGATCAGCTTCGGATCGGAGTTCACATCGCCATGGTAGCGCCTCGACGCGGGAGCCCGTCGCATCCGAAGCTGCCTCGCCGCATCTATACACTTCAGGTATGGCTTACAGCAGTGTCGTCAAGGTTGCAGAAGCGAGATTGCCCACAGCCTGGGGAGAGTTCCGCATTTTGGGCTTCGAGGGTACCCTCGCGAACGGCCAGCAGCCCGGCCCGCAGGGCAAGCAGGTGGAAGAGGCCGTGGCGCTGATCTACGGCGATATCGATGAGCAGCCGCCAATTGTGCGGATCCACTCTCAGTGCTTAACAGGAGACGTCTTTCATTCCCTCCGCTGCGACTGCCGACAGCAACTAGAACTTGCGCTCGACACAATCACGACGAACGGTTCGGGCATGATCCTCTACGAAGAGCAGGAGGGCCGCGGCATTGGTCTGATGGCTAAGCTGCGGGCGTATGAACTACAGGATCAGGGGCTGGATACGATCGAGGCCAACCTTCGTCTCGGGTACCGTTCCGACCATCGGGACTTCGGCCTGCCTGCGGAAATTCTTAGGCTGCTTCACGTACCTGCCGTCCGGCTGCTCACCAACAATCCAGAGAAGGTTCAGGCACTCGAGTCGCACGGAGTGAAAGTGATCGAACGGCTCTCCGCAGAGGTGACGCCGAACGCCCTCGCAGCAAAATACCTGCAGGTGAAGCGCGAAAAAATGGGACACCTTATCGGTGCCTTGTAAACACAGAGGAGGGAACGGCATCATCGTTCCCTCCTCTGCATTCAGGACTTCTCAGCTAGGGTTTGAGGCAGATGCAGTTGCTCCGGTGTCTCCGCCTTCCTGCATGTTCGATAGCACCTGCACATCCACGCGGCGGTTTTTGGAGCGACCCACAGCAGTCTTGTTTGAAGCTACAGATTGATCTTTGCCGATACCAACGAGGTAGAACTTGTGCGGCGCGATGTTGTACTTCGCCTGCAGGTAGGCCGCTACCGTATCCGCACGCTTTTGGCTCAAGGCGTAGTTGTAGCTGGCATCGCCTACGGAGTCCGTTCCTCCCGTCAACTGGATCAGGTAGTGCCGTGCGCTCTGCAGGCTACCTGCAAGCGTATCCAGTTGCTTCTTGTCAGCCGGTGTCAGGACCGACTTATCAAAAGCGAACGTGATGCTGGTAGTGGAAACAGGCTTGTAGTTATCCAGACCTGCAACGACTCCGCTGAGCGAGTCCACACGGTGAAACGCCTCCTGCGCATTGCCGTTCGCCTGGTCAGCAGACTGTTGCGCATTTGTGGCATGGTTGCCCGCAGCGTCGGCAGCCCCCTGCGCACCTGCAGTGCCCGCCGTCAGCTTTTGATCCGTGTCCGTGATAGTGCGGTGGTCCTTCGCTGTGTTGACGTCCAAATCATTGGTCTGCCGGATAACCGGCGCCGCCTGGGAACGAACATACTTTTTGGATGTGCAACCGGTGCTTAGAAGCACCACCAACGCTGCGGCGGTGAGAGTTGCTCCATACGCGAGAGTGCCTTTCGACTTGTTCTCTGCTTCCTGTTTCATCGATTCAACCTGCTCCTGGAGAGAAAATGAACGGGGTTTTGCCCGGCACCTCTAGCAAAGCAGTTTGCATGCCAATCCTTCCAACAGAGACAATTTTATTAGAATGAGTGATTTGCGGCTGAAATCTTCTTGAGGACTTGTACACGCGCGGTCTGCTCTCCTGCGTAAATCTGGCAGATTCTTCCCGGCCCTCCACTGAATTTAAACTTAGATCAGACGATGGATCTTTCCCAAAAAATCCGCACACTACCGCGAAGGCCGGGAGTGTATCTGTACAAAAACGCGGAAGGTGAGGTTATCTACGTCGGCAAGGCGAAAAACCTTCGCAACCGGGTGTCGTCGTACCTGCTGGAGAAGAACCAAGCCAACCAGAAGACCGGCACGCTTATGCGCGAGGCCGTGGATGTGGACTACATCCAGGTAGACAACGAGCAGGAAGCACTTGCGCTTGAGAACAACTTGATCAAGCAGCGCAAGCCCCGATTTAACATTCTGCTACGCGACGACAAGACCTACCCGTACGTGAAGCTCACCATGAGCGATCGTCATCCTAAAGTTTTCGTGACACGCAAGCTGCGCAAAGATGGCGGCCTCTACTTCGGCCCCTATTTCCCGGGCAATCTTGCACACCGTCTCGTCGACCTGATCCATCGGTCATTCCTGGTTCCAAGTTGCAAGGTTGATCTGAACCGTTACCACCCGCGGCCTTGCCTTGAGTACTACATCAAGCGCTGTCTGGCGCCATGCGTCAAGGACCTAGTCTCAACCGAGGCCTATCGCGAAGCGATCCGCGACGTACAGCTCTTTCTTGATGGTAAGGAGACGGAACTCGAGTCCCGCATCACGGCTCGTATGACCCAGGCTGCGCTGAATGAGCAGTTTGAACTTGCAGCCAAGCTGCGCGACCAGCTCGTAACCGTGCACCAGTTGCAACAGAAGCAACGCATCGCCTCCGCGGAAAATGAAGACGCGGATGTCTTTGGCTACCACTTCGACAAGGAGATGCTCGCGGTCAACCAGTTCCACATGCGCGAGGGCAAAATCGTGGACAAGCGCGACTTCTTCTGGGAAGACCTGCCCGACCTGGCCTTTGAAGCGGGTGTGGATGAAGACGTAGAAATGGAGACGGACATGGAAGAGCAGACCGCTCCCGCACATGATCCAGAACCCTGGCGGAGCGAAGCGGAACGGCGTGCGCCAAACGCCGTCGCCATGAACCAGCTACCGGAGCAGTTGCAGGACTTCTCTCCTTCCGCTTTTTTCTCTGCTTTCCTGAAGCAACTCTACCTGGACCAGCCCTACGTGCCGCGCGCAATCTATGTACCTCTCGAGTTTCCGGACAGGGCCGCTTTGGCGTCGCTGCTCGGCTCGCAATCCGGCCGCAAGGTAGAGATACTCGCACCGCAGCGCGGCGAAAAGCGATCGCTGGGCGATCTGGGTTGCCAGAATGCCAAGCAGAGCTACGATCAGCGTTTTCGTACGCTTGCGCCTTCCAAAAATGCAATCGCAACAGCCCTGCAGGACGCGCTCACACTTGCAGAGATGCCCACCCGCATCGAGTGCTTCGACATTTCGCACATCCAGGGTGCCGAGACTGTGGCGAGCATGGTGGTTTGGGAAAAGGGCGAGATGAAGAAGGCGGACTACCGCAAGTACAAGGTGAAGACGGTCAGCGGTGTGGATGACTTTGCTTCCATGCGCGAGATTATCCATCGCCGCTATCGCAAGCTGCAGGAAGAGGAGGCTCCTTTTCCCTCCCTCATACTCATCGACGGTGGGCTGGGTCAGTTACACGCCGCATACGCCGCACTGGAAGAAATCGGAGTCACCCTGCAGCCGCTTGCCTCGATCGCCAAGCGCGAAGAGGTGATCTACGTGCACGGGCAGGAGGATGACCCGGTTGTGCTCGACCGGCGCTCGCCGGTCTTGCACCTGGTGCAGAAGATTCGGGATGAGTCGCACCGCTTCGCCATCACCTACCACCGTAAACGGCGGGAGATGCGCGACCGTGAGTCAGAACTGTTCAGCATTCCCGGTGTGGGGCCCACAACGCAAAAGCGGTTAATCGAGCACTTCGGCAGCGTTCGCGGCGTAAGTACCGCCAGTTATGACGCCCTTACGGCAGTTGTGCAGCCAAAGATTGCAAAGCTCATCCGTGAGTACTTTACCCAGCCTGCAGAAGCCGCGAACGTCAGTCCAGCATTACCCATCCTGCAGTAACGTCATTCGCTGTAGCCGTCCGGACCTGACTGAAAGGTATTGCAGCTACTCACCTTGCCTGTGCCGAAACCGCGTTTGAACCATCCCTGCCGTTCTGCGCTGCTGCCATGGGTGAAACTCTCAGGGCTCACTGTTCCGCGCTGCATTTTCTGGATGTGATCGTCTCCTACGGCAGCAGCGTTATCCAGCGCTTTCTCCAGGTCCCCTTTTTCGAGAATGCCGCGTTCCCGCGTGGAATGCGCCCAGATTCCGGCGAAACAATCGGCCTGCAGCTCCAGATCGACGGAAGCGCGGCTGCGCTGACTCCGGTCCTGCATCTGCTGTTGCGCTTTGCGCTCGATGCCGAGAAGGTTCTGTACATGGTGGCCGATCTCGTGCGTGATGACGTAGGCCTGGGCAAACTCGGCATCGTTCCCGCCGAGCCGCTTCAAATCGTCCCAGAAGTCCAGGTCAATGTAGACGCGCTCGTCTGCCGGGCAGTAGAACGGACCGGTGGCGGCATCGGCGGCACCACAGCCAGACTGCGTCGAATTTCGAAACAGCACCAGTTTTGCTTTGCGATAGGGGTGTCCGGTCTGCTCCGGCAGCAGGTCCGCCCAGGTCTTTTGCGAGTCGTCCAGAACGAAGGAGACCAGTTGGGCATCGCGGTGCTCTGCGGCTGATTCCTGCACTGGCCCGGACGATTGCCGCTGGCTCTGGGGTGCTGCGCCACCTCCACCAAGCAGGCCGAGAAAGTTGTGCCCCGTGACCAGACTGATGACGACCACAACCAGCACACCGATAATGCCGAGCCCGCCTCCGCCGAATGGTAGAAATCCACCGCCTCCGCCGCTGGAATCGCCGCGCCGGTCCTCCACATCGCTGCTCATTCCACCAGGGGTCCACTCCATTATTCGCACGCCCTCCGTCTCGACTGTACAGATGCACAGGACGTGTCCAAAGCTGTTCCAGGTACACATAGAGGCGTACCCTGCTTTGCCGGCTTGATCGGGGATGCTACGCTGCAGCCACAGCATGGAACAGCCGACCTCACACGAATTACCGCGCGTACTCTCCGTGTTTCATGCCACTGCCATTGT
>CALMAP010000334.1:12378-15178 GCA_937859825.1 uncultured Terriglobus sp.
GCCATTGTTGTGGGCATCATCATCGGCTCTGGCATCTTCCTTGTGCCGCGGGAGATGATGGCGGCTACCGGCTCGTCGAGAACGGTCTATCTGGTGTGGATCACAGGCGGCTTGCTCTCGCTCTTCGGTGCGCTTACGTATGCGGAAATTGCCGCGGCACGACCAGCCTACGGCGGTGAGTACGCCTTTCTGCGTGAAGCTTACGGCGATCTTGTGGGTTTTCTCCACATGTGGACGTGGTTCACCATCGCCAAGCCTGCTTCGCTGGCCTCCATCTGCGCCGGTTTGGTTCGAACTTTGGCAACGTTCTCCATGTTTGCGTTTTTCGCGCGACCTGCGCTGCACGGTCTAAGTTGGGGGCAGATTACAGCGTTAGTGATTTTGTGGGCGATCACGCTGCTGGATGTACTGGGCACGCGGCAGGCGGCCAACGTACAACTGGCGCTCACCTGGTTGAAAATGCTGTTGATTGTGGGGATCGGTGCAGTTTGCTTTTTCTTTGCGGGAGCGCTGGGTGCGACTGCAAATTTCAGCAGCACCTTCTCTGGAGCCCGAGGCGGCGTGGGTGGTTTTATGGTGGCGCTGATTGCTGCTCTGTGGGCCTATGATGGCTGGTCCGACGTTGCTGCCATGGCTGGAGAAGTAAAACAGCCGCAACGCAACCTGCCAATTGCGCTCGCCGGTGGCATGGTCATCGTTGCCGGGCTCTACATGCTGACGAACGCTGCGATTCAGTATGTTCTGCCCGCAGCACGGCTGGCGGACTCTGAGCGTCCCGCTGCGGACGCGCTCTCGCTGGTTCTCCACGCCAATGGCATCGGATGGGGAACCGCGCTGGTTTCCATCGGCATGATTGTAAGCATCGCCTCATCGTTTGTGGGTTCGTCTCTTTCGGGTGCGCGCATTCCATTCGCCGCAGCCCGTGACGGACTTTTCTTCCGTAGCCTTGCGCGAGTGCATCCGCGTTACGAAACGCCGGCAATTTCGCTTGTGGTGCAGGCCGGACTTGCAAGTCTGCTGATCTTTGCTCTGGGTCGCTTTCAGGCCCTGTTCTCGCTCGCAATCTTTGCGGAATGGATGACCTACGGGCTGGCAGCAAGCACCGTTTTCATCTTTCGCAGACGGGACCGCGCTGCAGGACGCACGCGTCCATTTTCTACGCCGCTATATCCGGTACTGCCGCTGTTGTTCATGGCCGCGGCAGCGGCACTCACCGTATTCTCTTTTGCCGACCAGCCGCAAAACTCCCTTGCCGGTGTGCTGGTCATCTGCTGTGGTGTACCCGTCTTCTACTTCTTTCAACGCAAAAAGAACGCGGCCCTGACAAGAGCGGACATATTGGTGCAGGAGCGGTCCTGATGAAGAAGCCGAAGCTTGGACAGAATTTTCTGGTGGATGACGCCGTCCGCCACCGCATTGCCGACGCCCTTGGCGATATTTCGCAAACCACTGTTGTTGAAATTGGTCCGGGACACGGCGCGATTACAGAGATTCTCGCCCGGCGGGCTCAGCGGCTGATCTGCATTGAGCTCGATAGAAGCCTCGCCGCGGAGCTGCGCTTTCGTTTTCGGAACGATACGCACGTTGAGGTCATCGAAGCCGACATTCTTCAGACGGATCTGTCTGTTTTTACTCCTGCCAATGGCCGCATCCGGCTGGTTGGCAACTTACCCTACTACATCACGTCAGACATTCTGCTCCACCTGTGCTACCACGCGAGCGTCCTGGAACTGGCAATTGTCATGATGCAACGCGAAGTCGCCGACCGCGTTGCAGCGGTTCCCGGAACCCGGGAGTATGGACTGCTCTCCGTGTCGGTACAGGTTCACGCAACCGTCGCGGCGCTGATGGTGATTCCACCCGATGCCTTCTGCCCGCCGCCTGAGGTGTTCTCAACCGTTTTGAGATTGGCGTTCCATGATCGCTTCGACCGGTACGGCATAACGGAGGAACGTTCTTTCACGAGCTTTTTGAGAAGCTGCTTTCAACAAAAGCGCAAAACGCTTGCGAACAACTTGAAATCCTCTGGCCTGAGCGCAAATGAGGTGCGTCGGCTTTGCGAACAGGCCGCGATCCCACCGGAGAGCCGCGCGGAAGAGCTTCCGGTTCCCAAGCTGGTTGCGTTATTTCTGGCCAGCCAAAAAGATAGGGTTATGCCTTAAAAGACAAGGTCAGCGGACAGAAGGTGCACTCCTCGGCGTTGCGGGTGCAGGAGCAGGTCTGGGCTGCGGCATGACCGGTGCGGAATGTATAGCAGGAGCACGGTACACCGGCTGCGTCTGCATCTGGACAGGGGGTAGCGGCGGCTGCACTCGGAGAGGTAAACCCTGCGGCATAGGCTGCGTTGGCCGGATTACACCAACAGGGCGCTGGCCCGAGGTCAGACCTGATGGCGCCATAGCACTCGGAACGCCGGTAGCATTGTGCGGCGGTGCTCCTGTTGCATTCACGGGTGGCGCACCGTTCGCGTTGACCGGCGGGTCGGTTGGCAGAGGGGCACGGTAGGAGGAAATGCCGCTCTGACGAGGCAAGGACCGCCGTAAATTACGACACCTTCTGCGGACGGAGTAGCTTCACGTTTCCTCTCAGGAACCGGTTGTACACCCGCAGCATCGACGCGGCGCCACTCCGCAGGCCTGCCGGGGACAACAACGGGCGACTGCGTCTGGAGTCCAAGCACCGGTTCATGTGTGCCCGCATGGACGGGAAAGTCGCGCATCAGCGCCGACCCAACGGCGGACTGCCCCTGCGGCGTATGCCCACCTGATACCGGCCTGATCACTGTTGCCTGCGCGTCGCC
>CALMAP010000335.1:0-2584 GCA_937859825.1 uncultured Terriglobus sp.
GTGCACGGACAGACGCTCGATCTGATGGTATGGGGAGTTGGTCAGAATGGCTCGTGGGGCACCCTTGACCACAAGGCCGGCGCATTCGCAGTGGAAGCTGGTCTGCGGGCGGAAACCCTTCCCAGCAAACCCTGGCTCCGTGGCGGGATCATGCGGTCTACTGGAGACAGCAACAGCACGGATGGCGTACACAACACCTACTTCCAGGTACTTCCCTCGCCCCGTTCCTACGCGCGCTTCCCCTATTTCAACATGATGAACAGCAGAGACGAATTTGTGCAGTTGATTGACAAACCGTCTCCTCGCCTGGAAATCCGCACGGACCTGCATTTTCTGCAGCTGACGTCGCCGGGAGACCTCTGGTATTTAAGCGGCGGAGCTTACGACAACAAGAGCTTCGGTTACACAGGACGCCCGAGCAACAATCGCAGCAGCTTCAGTTCTCTTTACGACATCAGTGCGGACTATGCGCTGACACAGCAGGTGACCCTTACCGCCTACTACGCTCGCGCTTTGGGAAAAACAGTCGTCAAGTCGATCTACCCCGTAGAGAAGAACGCGAATTTTGGCTATATCGAGTTGATCTACCACTTCTCGAAGCCGCTGAAGTGACGCGCATGGCTTTGGCAGCCTCCCGCGCATCAACTTCAAGAGGCACTTGTTGTCTTGGCAAGCGCTGTTCGCAGAGTCTCGGCAGCGCTTTCCGGCGTGATATCGCGCTGTGGTGATCCCAGCAGCTCGAAGCCGACCATGAACTTGCGCACGGTGGCGGAGCGAAGCAGTGGCGGATAAAAGTGCAGGTGCAGCAGCCATTCCTCATGCGCATCGCCGTCGGTCGGTCGGCCGTGAATGCCCATCGAATATGGAAACGAGACATCGAAGACGCGGTCGTAGAGGGCGGTCAGCTTCTGCAGGATGTCCGCCAGACCGTTTCGCTGCGCCTCGTCTAGCTGATCCATTCCCGTGATGTCCTGCTTGGGTAAGACGAGCGTCTCGAAGGGCCACACTGCCCAATAGGGCACCACCACAAGCCACGTATCGTTCTGTACCACGATGCGTTCGCCAAGTCGCAATTCGATCTCACGATATTTGCTGAGCAGCCGTATGCGGTGCTCTGAAAAGTATTCCCGCTGCTGCTTCGTCTCCGTCGCGGGCCCATCAGGCACATGCTGCGTGGCCCATATCTGGCCATGCGGATGCGGATTGCTGGCGCCCATCATCGCGCCGCGGTTCTCAAAAATCTGAACGTACTGAATGTCATCACGTGTGCCAAGCTCGGCAAACTGCTCAGCCCATACGTCCACAACCTTGCGGATGTGTGGCACCGTCATCTTTGCGAGCGTGAGATCGTGCCGTGGAGAGAAGCAGATGACGCGGCAAATACCCGACTCCGACTCAGCCCGAAGCAGACCGGCCTCTGCTTCGTCATAGGAGAAGGCAGGGACGTTCGATTTCAACGCCGCATAATCATTCTCGAAGACGTAGGTGGAGTCGTACCTGAGCGGCTGTGCTCCACCCGCGCGCTCGTTGCCGGGACAGAGATAGCATGCCGGATCGTAGCTGAGCGCCGCGGGTGCCGAAGGTGTCTCCGTCTGACCTTGCCACGGGCGCTGCGTGCGGTGTGGGGAGACAAGCACCCACTCTCCCAGCAACGGGTTCCACCGCCGATGAGGAACCTGCTTAAGTTGCTGCTCGAGAGTGTTCCCGTTCATGCCGCACTCCCTTTGCCAGCGCGAGCGACCGCGCCATCTACCGCTTCGCAGATGTAGCTCTTTGCCTCGACCCCGTAACGTTCACGATAGCGTCTTCGCACTTCGCTTGAGAACGTCTCCGCCGCCGGTTCATCCACCAGGTTCACGGTGCATCCACCAAAGCCGCCGCCGGTAATCCGCGCGCCGATGCAGCCCTGCGTCTCTGCCGCGATTTCGACCAATGCGTCAACCTCAGGGCAACTCGCGGCAAAATCGTCGCGAAAGCTCGCGTGCGCTTCGGCCAGCAGCTTTCCAATCCACGGGCGATCGTTCCGTGCGAGCGCGTCCTTCATCTCCATCACGCGCTCATTTTCGGTGAGGATGTGGCGGCAGCGGTGGAAAGCAGCATCGTCCATCTGGGAGCGCGCTGCGTTCAGATCATCCAGTGTGGCATCGCGGAGTAACTCGATGTGTGGATTCAGCCGGTGCAACACCGCCTGACCACGGTCTACCTCACCGCGACGGTCGCCATACTCTCCGGCGGCAACGGAGTGCTTCACCATGGAGTCCACCACGACGACAACTGTGCCCGGAGGAAGCGGCGGCAGATCATACTGCAGACTTCTGCAATCAAGCAGCAGCGCACGATGCGTTTGCGCGTTGGTGATCACGAATTGGTCCATGATGCCGCTGGCCGCGCCCACAAACGCGTTCTCGGCACGTCGGCAAATAGTCGCAATGCGTTCACCGGGAAGAGTTTGATTGGCAAGTGACAGCAGCGCCATTGCCGTAGCAACCTCAACCGAAGCCGAACTGCTCAGACCAGAGCCAAGGGGAACGTTGCCGTCGAGAGTCAGATCGAAAGCTGGGATCTCGACCCCCTGCTCCTGCAG
>CALMAP010000335.1:2594-18580 GCA_937859825.1 uncultured Terriglobus sp.
CTCCTGCAGCGCCCATACCACGCCAAGAGGATAGGCACTCCAGTGGTCGCGAGGGCGTGATTTGAGTTCTGCTATGTCTACTTCGATCTCTTCGCCGAAGTTCTCGGAGTACAGCCTTGCCGTTCCCATCTTCCCGGCTGAAATCGCTGCGACCGTTCGGAAGTCGATCGCCATGGGCAACACAAATCCGCCTGTGTAGTCCGTGTGCTCACCGATGAGGTTAACCCGGGCCGGGGCTGTAAAGATGGTTGGATCGTTTCCAAACCGCGCCCGATGGCCCGCTTGAATGCCACTGAAATCTTCGTTTCGCAAGGTGCTCCTGACCTGTATTTCCGCAAGCCGATTTTAGGAGGATTTTTGCAGGCTGGTAAATGGGTGAGCAAACAAACATGAAAAGACATGGCAAGCCATGCCCTGTGATTGCAATCTTCTGTGTGTTGGTGCGCCCGGAAGGATTCGAACCTCCGACCTACTGGTTCGAAGCCAGTTGCTCTATCCAGCTGAGCTACGGGCGCAAGAAGAAATGGTGCACCCGGAAGGATTCGAACCTCCGACCTATTGGTTCGTAGCCAATTGCTCTATCCAGCTGAGCTACGGGTGCACATGCGGGCACGTCAGGAACGCGCCGCGACTTCTTGAAGATACCAAGCATGGCGCAGCATTTCAAGTTGCGGCATGCGGATCAACCAGCCTCTCCCCGTCAGGCACAACCTGGTGAGGCTGCTCCTCAAGCACAAGACCCGCGCGGCGCAGCAACTGGCGCAGGATGGGATCCGTCAGCCGTGTCGCATCGTACTCGATGTGGATGGTCATGGCACGCTCATCCAGATCGACCCGGCGAATGCCATAGACCTCGCGCAGGCTGTTTAGCGCGAGAGCTGTTGCTTCACGTGGAGGAGCGGTAAAGCGATAGGTCACATCCAGTTGCGTCATGGGGCGATGATAGCAGCGCCAGCTCTTTGAATCACACCCAGGGAGCCTAGCGCTCGCCCCACTTCAGCTTTGAGCGCAGCACCTTGAACAAGCCGTGCTGACCAAGCCGGACAAGGCGGACACTGTACTCCGAACGGCTGCAGTGCACCTGATCACCCAGCTTCAGCTCCACTGCTTCCTGGCCGTCGATTGTGAGATAGGTTTGATCGGCGATGCCTTCGACGTGCAGTTTAATCTGCGAATCACCCGGAACCACGATGGGGCGAATGGTCAACAGATGCGGACAGATAGGTGTCACAATGGTGGCGTTCACGTTCGCCATCACAATGGGGCCGTTTGCCGCCAGGTTATAGGCTGTCGATCCGGTTGGCGTGGAAACAATGACGCCATCTGCCCGGAAGCGGGCGACCATCTCACCATCCAACTCCACCACATACTCGCCAATGCGTGCGATGGCACCTTTTGAGAGCACAATATCGTTCAACACGTGCCAATTCTGAGAGGCCTCGTTTTCCCGCTGCACCTCGACCTTCAACATGCCTCGAACATCGACATCGCAGCAGCCCTCACACCAGCCATCCAGCGTGCGGTATAGCTCATCGAGCGGCACCTCGGTGAGAAAGCCGAGCGATCCAAGATTCACGCTTAACAGTGGCGTTGATGTCTTTGCGAATGCCCGGGCAACGGAGAGCAGGGTGCCGTCTCCACCCAGCACAATGACCAGGTCGGGGCACTCCTGCGGAAGCTGGTTTCGCTCAATAAAATTTGTTTGTCCAACGTAACACGCACTCGTTTGGTCCAGAACTGCGGTGAACCCGTGGCCGTTCAGCCACTGCAGCAGGTCCGAAAGAATTGCCTGAAGCTCAGGCTTCTGCGGTTTGCTGACGATCGCAACTTTTGGCATTGGTCCCAGTGTACTTGGCGTCAGCGATTTGGCTGAGAAGGAAATCGTGCGTGCAGAAGGAACTCGCGGTTGCCTTCCGCTCCAGTGATGGGAGACTCGATCACCTCATCGACCATTGCATGCCGCTGCTGCAGAACCCCTGTCACACGCTCGATTGCATACGCATGAGCATGCGGATCGCGAACGATGCCACCTTTGCCAACCCACTCGCGACCGGCTTCAAACTGCGGCTTGACCAGCACCACTGCCTCCCCTGCCCATGCCCCTTCAGGTTTAGCGAGCGCATCGAGCACGCTGGGCAGTACCAGCGTTGCGGAAATAAAGGAGACATCCATTGCCAGAAAGTCCGGGTGCATTGCAAGCTGTTCGACCGGGGACATCGAACGCCTGAGTTCTTCTGCTTCACGTAACAGTGAAGTGGGCTTGAGATGCCGTGCATTGCATCGCTCCAGCAATCTCAGCCGAGGATCGTCTCGCAGGGGAACAGCCATCTGGCCGTATCCAGTGTCCACCGCCACAACACCCGCGGCTCCCGCCTGCAGCATGCAGTCCGTAAAGCCCCCGGTAGAAGCACCTATGTCCACACACATGCGGTTTGTGAGTGCGATATGCCAATGCTCGAGCGCAGACTTGAGTTTCAGACCGCCTCGGCTCACAAAGGGGATGTCGCTGCCAAGAAGACGTATTTGCGCGTCGTCTTTCACGGCCATTCCGGCCTTAGTGGCTTTCTGCTCGTTCACAAGAACGCGCCCCGCCAGAATCATGGCTGCGGCGCGCTCGCGCGATGCGAGCAGACCCCTGTCGACTAACAATTAGTCCAAGCCCACAGGCATGCTTCCATTATCGGCGCTCGCATTTTGCGGTCTCGCCACACAGCTTCGCGCTCGGTCGCTTCATCGCGTACACTTCTGTGCATCCAAGCTAGTGCGTTCGCGGGCAGGCAGTCCGCTGTTTCGACGGTGTCAAACGAGATGGAAGAAGCGGACTATAAATTTCGCAAAAACACGCTCCGCGCTCATCCGGGCAGTAGTGCTGTGCGTTCTGCTTCCAGGGAGGCCAATGCGGCACCCATGGACGGCATAAACGATGCCGCGCTTCTGAACCTGATTGCGCGTGGCGATGAAGCGGCGATGGCATCGCTTTTTGATCGTTACTCACGTGTGGTCTATTCCGTTTCACTACGTGTGCTGCGTGACCCTGCGGCAGCGGAAGACGTGCTGCAGGATGTCTTTATGCAAATCTGGCGAAAACCCGATGCAATGGCTGCAAACCGCGGAAGCATGGGCGCGTGGTTGGCTGTTGTAGCGCGCAATCGCTCGATCGACACGATCCGCCGGAGAAAGCCCACCGATGCGGTTGAGGACGTGGTGCTCGTCTCCTCTACCGACATCGCGGCTGAGTCGGAACGTAACGGATTGATGGAGCGTGCGCGGCAGGTGATTGCATTGCTGCCGCTCGATCAGCGAAAGACGCTTGAGATGGCCTTCTTCGATGGCCTTACCCACTCTGAGATCGCCGAAACTACGGGCGATCCACTCGGGACCGTGAAGACCCGTATCCGTACAGCGCTGCTGGTGCTGAGAAAGGCGATGCAATCGTGAGCGAACCAACGATCACCGCCGAGGATCTGACCCTGTATGCACTCCAGCTTTTGGAAGGTGAGGAAGCGGAACAGGTTGACCTGCTGCTGCACAGCTCCAGCGAAGCACGGGAGGAGCTTGCACGCATTCGCGGAGACCTGTCGCTGTTTGCGATGGGTACAGAGTTGCAGGCACCGAATCCACTGACACGTCAGCGCTTTTTGAAGCAGGTGGCCCGCGAGCGGCGCACCGCACCGGTTACGCTGCCAGATGCGCCAGAACAAAAGTCGCGTCCAGCGGTACCCACGTATGTTCCCGACCCTCTTCCCACCGCCGATCCTCGGGATCTGGCCGGGGCAAGCTGGACGCCCTCACGTGAGCGGCCATTCGCAGTAGATAACGCGGTTGCACCGGTTGCACCAGTGGCACCCATCCCTGCCTGGCGTTCAGAGCAGTCAGTGGATCGCCCCTCTCCACAAAGGATTGCGCGAGAAGACGCGCCAGCCCGCACCGATCCCACACGGCTGGAACCCACACGGTCAGACTACGGAAGCCTGCCCGCAACATCTTTCCCGGATGAATTGTTCCAAGACGAGGATCACGGCAGAGACAAATTCGTTCCGACGAACTTTGCCTTCACCTCGTTCGAGACTTCGGAAGAAAAACAGACAGAAGGCACGAGCCGCTGGTTCGCATGGACCGGCTGGGCGGTCGCGGCGGTTCTTGCAGCGGCAGGAGCATTCGCGGTACGTCAGAATTTTGCGCTGCGTCGCCAGGTCGCCTTCGGCACGGAACGTGCCTCGCAGGCAGAAGCCAGTGCTGCCCGGGCGCAGTTGGTAATGCAGACGATCCAGTCCGGCGCGACGCAACGCTTCGTTCTCGCCAAAACCGATGCTGCACCTGTTCCCTCGGGTAGAGTGGCATACCTGCCGGAACGCGGAACATTGATTTTTCAGGGCAGCAATCTGGAGCCGCTCGCTCCCTACAAGACATATGAACTCTGGCTGATCCCAACTGGTGAGGGAAAGCAGCCTGTTCCTGCCGGCACGTTCAAACCAGATGTGCGTGGCTACGCAAGTGTCGTGCTGCCGCAAATGCCAAAAGGGATTGTGGCTGGAAACTTCGGCGTCACAATCGAAGACGAGGGTGGAGCTTCCGCCCCTACACTTCCGATCCTTCTGATAGGCCAGCAGTCGTAGCGCGAGGCGTCTCGGCAAAAGAGGAGGACGCCAATGGCGTCCTCCTCTTGTCGCTGCGGAACTGTTTACTGTGCCGTCACCTTGACCGCCAGGCCAAACCCTTGCAGCGGGATGGAGGCAACCACCTCATCGGTGTCCGTGCGGATGGCAGTAGCCACCTGAGTGTTGCTGGCCGTGACGTAGACCTTGCCCGTAGGCGTGCCGCTGGTCGCCGCAATCCAGTTCAGGTTGCCGCCGATCGTGATGGTCTTCGTGGCGACCATTCGCTGCATGTCGATCACCGTCACGGTACCGTCACCATTTGCTACATACGCCTTGTTCTGATCCTGCAAAATTGCTACCTGCACAGGATTGACGCCCACCGGAATGGTGGCCAGGACCGTTCCGAAGCCATTCGCGTCGACGGGATTATTGACATCGCAGTTTGCATTACTCGTCGTGGTATTGGCGGAGCAGAGCGGTATGTTGATGATGCTGAGAGAACCGGCAGAGGATCCATTTCCTGCGTTCACCACGGCAAGCTCGTTGACGCTCTGATCTACATCCGCCCAGACCGGGTTCGGTCCCACCACGATACGCGGCGTGGTATCCAGCGTGTTTGCCTGGATGTTAATGACTGAAATTGTGCCATTGCTGCCGCTGCTTGCGTCTCCGCTTTTATTCAAGACAAAGGCGCGGCGCGAGTCGCTGTTGACGACGCCGTAAACCGGGTTACGTCCGATCGCGATTACGCTGGAAATCGCATTCGACGTGGTGTTTTCCACACCGGTTGCAGTGCCTGCGGTCACTCCGGGCGTTGTGCCGGCACTCAGAACGTAGACACGTGCTGCCGCTGGCGATCCAACAACATAGGTAGGGTTCGACGCTACCGGGAACTCCTGTCGAATGGACGGTGGCGATCCCGCGGAAAGAGCCGCGACTCGAGTCGTTCCCGACTCGACAACGTACAGTGCGCCGGTGCCTCCGGTTCCAATTGCGGCCAGTGCAAGCCCGCTGGTGGGTACGGATCCAGCCGGCAGCGTGGTCTGCGTAACATTCCGCGTGATGAATGTGGGATTGGCAGGAGTGAGCTGCGAGGCGGTAAACGCCTCAATCAGCCCCGTACCGCTATGCAGCACATAGCCTTCATTGGAAGTATCCAGCAACAGGTAAGTCGGTCGTGCCGCAGTGTTCAAGGTGCCTACGACGGTGTCCCCTGAGAAGTCAATCAGCGTTGCGACGCCGAGTGCGCCATTTCCTGGATCGGCGAGTGCGACCGCATATTTTTCAGGTTGGGAAGACGGCCCCACGGGGTTGATCGCGCTTACTACCGGCCGATAGTTGTTCCCGCATCCGGAAACAAACAGAAAAGACAGTGAAGCCACGCCTGCGAGGGTGGTCGGAGCGAAAAGAAACCGGAAAGACAATTTCCCGCTAGAGCGGCGGACTTCCCCAGAATGCGGCTTTACTACCGATTGCAAAGTTACTCCCTGCCACACAACGGCTGGTCCGCCGGGGCCTAGATTCCACGCTTGATTGTATAGGAGGCAGCCTCTAAAGCTCCTCGCGTCCGGCCATCCATCGATGGACGAAGCTCGCGTCCAGATGAAAGCGAAGCGCGGTATAACTCAGGATTTCGTGCCACATCCTGATCGTCCTGTCCCATCCGGAAATATTGCCGAAGCTGCTGCGCGGCGAGGTGTAAACCGGCAGACCCTGCTCACGGCACAACTCCGCAATGCGGAAGAGGTGGGTCGGATCACTCACTACTGTGATCGCCTGAAAGCCCCGCTCCCGTGCGATACCGGCGAGCCGCTCCGCCTGCTGTTCGGTGTCCACCGATTCGGTTTCGGTAATGATGTGATCGAACGGCACACCACGCGCAAGCAGGTAATCTCTGCCGACGCTGCCCTCGCTGTGTCCGTAGCGGTCGTCGTTGTTGCCGCCAAGCGTGATGATGACGGGTGCAATCTGTCGCTGGTACAGCGAGACTGCGTGGTCCAGCCGGGCATGAAATACAGGCGAGGGATGACCCACGTACTGTGCCGCTCCAAAAACGGCGATGGCATCGGATGGGTGCGCGTCGTCGTGGCCTGCTACCTGCTGAATCTGGCCGTAGACCCAAGCAAACCAGCCGGCAATGGCAACCAGCAGCAGAACGCACAGGACCAGCGAGGTATAGCCCCTTTTGCGCTTCTTTCGCCTGCTCCCTGTTTGCGTTGCCATACAAGCACTTCTTATCAGTGCTGCAGCGCCAGCGCAATCTCATGCGTCGGAATTGCGCCTTCACGCAGGATCATCCAGGAAGTGCCGCCTCCACTCAGATCGACAATGGTGGTCGCAGTGGATCGTGCGGTGGGACCGCCATCCACGATGAGGGGCACCTGATTCCCAAGCTGGTCCCGCACACAACCCGCCCACGTGCACTCGGGCAGACCTCGCAGGTTGGCGGATGTAGCCGTGATGGGCAGCCCGAGTTGCTCCACGATGGCGCGTGGGATCGCTGCCTCCGGTACGCGCAAGGCGACATTCCCGGTATGTGCCGTGACCCGCAGGGGCAGGCGCGAGCCCGCTTTGACGATGATGGTGAGCGGGCCTGGCCAGAAGCGCTCTGCCAGCCGGTCAAAGGCAGTGTCCACGTCCCGTGCCAGGCCATAGGCCTGCTCGGTGTTGGCGACCAGCAGGCTCAATGGCTTGTGCTTTGCACGGGTCTTGATCTCGTAGATCTGCTCGACTGCGCGCAGGTTTACCGGATCGACGGCAAGTCCGTAGAAAGTATCGGTCGGCAGCGCCGCGACCAGTCCAGCCCTGAGATGGTTCGCTACGTAGCTGATAAGTTCGGGCTCAGGTTCGTCGGGGTGAATGCGCAGCAGCTCCGAATTCATCGTGTCTCCAGGGTGGTTCTTGCAAGCGGGCTGCAGAGCAGCCAAAATCGCAGCCTAGCACATGACCACGCCCTGGTGAGGCTTTGTGATCGTCCATCGTAGAATCCGCTGAGATGGGAAACGTGATTCAAAGCCGGCAGAACGCCAGGGTGCGCGAGCTGCGCGCTGCCCTTTCACCTGCTGATGGAAGCCCTGGGTACGTCAGGCCGAACCAGTACCGTGCAGGTCCAGACGATTTTTCTTCGGGAAGACCGCCAGGACCTTCAATCGCAGTTGCCGCCTGCAGTTGAAATCGTACTGCTGTCGCATGACGTTTTTGACCATGCATCTGCAACGGAGCACTCGCAGGGCGTAGCGGCCCTGCTGCGGCACATTCCAGCCGTGTATGTCCCAAAGCACGGAGATCTGCTGCTGGTTGTCGCCAATCTGCAGGATCCGGGCAATCTGGGAACGTTGATTCGCTCCGCGGAAGCGTTTGGTGCCGCGGCCGTCGTACTCACAGCCGGCACGGTCGATCCGTGGAACGGCAAGGCCTTGCGTGCCTCGGCGGGATCCACTTTCCGCGTCCCGCTGCTCTCCTGGACTGAGGACCTGCAGGCAGTGCTGCGTTCCGCGGGTGTGCGTCTGCTTGCGGCCGTTCCACTCGGCCAGAATGCCGTTCCGGCCTCACAGGCGAGGCTGACAGAGGGCTGCGCCATCGTGGTCGGCAATGAGGGTAGCGGCATTCCCAAGGAATTTCTCGCTCTCTGTGACGCACAGATCACTTTGCCAATGGTGGGCGAAACGGAAAGCCTGAACGCCGCAGTCGCCGGTTCCGTGCTGCTGTATGAGGCGGCCCGCCAGCGATCCTGAGCACACCTGCTCTGTGGATTTGCGACACTTACGGTATGGGTCTCTTCTCCACCGGTGCACCGGCTGCTTCTGGTTCGCGCATGCTGCCGCTCGCCGAACGCATGCGGCCTCGCATTCTGGCGGAGTATGCCGGTCAGGACCATCTGCTGGCTGAAGGCAAGCCGCTGCGACTGGTCATCGAGCGGGACGAGCCCGGCTCCATGATTCTCTGGGGACCTCCAGGCACAGGCAAAACCCCCCTCGCCAAAATTATTGCCGCTACCACGCAGGCCAGCTTCATCGAGTTCTCCGCAGTGACCAGCGGCATCAAGGAGATCAAACAGGTGATGGCAGATGCGGAACGCGCCGCCTCCATGGGCAGCCGGACCATCCTGTTCGTGGACGAGATCCACCGCTTCAACCGTGCCCAGCAAGACGCGTTTCTGCCCTATGTGGAACGCGGCTCCCTTCGCCTGATTGGAGCGACGACGGAAAACCCGTCCTTCGAGGTGAATGCCGCGCTGCTTTCACGCTGCCGCGTTTACGTTCTACAGGCGCTCACCGAGGATCAGATCGTAAACCTGCTCAACGAGGCTCTGACCTCGGAACGTGGTCTTGCCGACCTGCATCTCGAGGCCGGTCCTGACGCGCTTCAGACCATCGCAGGCTTTGCCAGCGGAGATGCTCGCTATGCGCTGAATGCGTTGGAGTCTGCGGCGCAGTTGGCGCAGGGTCGCCGAACCGGCAAGATCACCAAAGAGCTTGCGGCAGAGGCCCTGCAGCAACGCGTCCTGCTCTATGACAAAGGCGGTGAGCAGCACTACGACCTGATCTCCGCGCTGCACAAGTCGGTGCGGAACTCCGATGCGGACGCGGCGCTGTACTGGTTGCGCCGCATGCTGGCCGCGGGTGAAGACGCGAACTACGTCGCGCGCCGCCTGATCCGCATGGCTGTTGAGGACATTGGACTGGCTGCCCCGGAAGCGTTGAATTTGTGCCTCTCCGCGCAACAGGCAATGCACCTCCTGGGCTCACCCGAAGGCGAACTGGCCCTGGCGCAGGCCACGATCTATCTTGCTCTCGCGCCGAAGAGCAATGCAGTTTACCGGGCTTGGGGTGCAGTCGCCGTGGACGTGGAAAGCACCGCAGCGGAGCCGGTACCGTTGCACCTGCGCAACGCACCGACCCGGCTGATGAAAGAGCTGGACTACGGCAAGAGTTACCAGTATGCGCACGATCTGCCCGGCAAGGTGGCCGCCATGGAATGCCTGCCGCCTGGGCTTGCCGAACGGCGCTACTACGAACCGACCGATCAGGGCCGGGAGAAGCAACTGACGCAGCGCAACGATGAAGTGCGGCGGCTGCGCCAGCAGGGCCCCTGAGCTATTTCGTGTCCTTTTCGATAGCAGCCAACACAACAGGCTTGCTCAACAGCTCGGGCAATACATCAGGCGCGGCGGCCTTTGCCGGGTAGATCACGTACGTTGGTACACCACTGCGGCCAACTGCGGTAAGCGCGGCAGTGATCGCTGGATCGTACTGTGTCCAGTCTGCCCGCATCAGCACAAAACCGCCCTGCTTCAGTCTGACCTGAACGTCGCTCGTATTCAGCACAAGTTTTTCGTTGACCTGGCAGCTCAGGCACCACGCCGCTGTGTAATCGACAAAGACGGGCTTTCCACTGCCGCGTGCGGCATCCAGTGCAGCCTGTGTGAAGGGCTGCCACTGCACAGCCGCCGCTGTCTCTGCCTTGCCCGGACGCGCCGCAAACGGAACTGCAACCGCGCACGCCAGAATAACCAGGGCCAGCAGCGATGCCGTTCTCCTGCCTGGCCAGCGGCCAAGTACCCATCCTGCAACGGCCAAGACCAGCATGCCAGTCAGCAGCATCGCTGCCTGGTAAACACCTGTACCTGGTTCTCCGCTGGAGTAAAGACGGCCATAGATGTACACCAGCCATATGACCGTGGCAAACAGCGGCAATGCAGTGAGCTGCTTCAGCACTTCCATCCAGGCACCGGGTTTGGGCAGCCACTTCATCAGCGCCGGGTAGAAGCTGAGCAGCAGATACGGCAGCGCAAGACCCAGTGCCAGCGCGGTGAAAACGAGGAAGGTCACCAGTGCGGGCTGCGCAAGCGCAAAGCCGATGGCCACCCCCATAAACGGCCCGACGCATGGCGTCGCGACAACGGTTGCCAGCACCCCAGTGAAAAAGCTGCCGGCAAAGCCCTGCTTGCGCGTAAGTGCATCTCCGGTCGACATCATCGACAGGCCAATCTCAAACATTCCCGCAAGCGAGAGAGCGAAGAAAAACAGCAACAACGCAAGCACCGCCACAAAGCCGGGCGACTGCAACTGGAAGCCCCAGCCAAAATGGTTGCCGTAGCCACGCAGCACTAGCAAAACACCAACAATGCACCAGAAGGAAGCGACGATCCCAAGGGTGTAAACCAGCCCGTGTATGCGCACGCGGCTGCGCTCTTCCCCGGAGGACTGCACCAGCGAGAGCGCCTTCAGAAAGAGCACCGGGAAGACGCACGGCATCAGGTTCAGCACAATGCCGCCGGCAAACGCGAGCAGCAGCGCGGACAGCACTGTGACCTCCGTTGCCGAGTTCCGCGTCCCTTTCGCTGCGCCCTGCGTCTGCACGGCAGAGGCGGGCCCGGGCACCACGTCTGCGGAGATCTCATACGCTTCGTCGTCGCTAAGTTCCACTACGCCGTGCAGCGTCTTCGGCACGGTCACGTTGGGTGCCGTGGTCAGATGAATGCGGATACCGTCATCCAGCGGCTCCACGATCTGTTCAGCGCTATCCTGCAGCACGCTTTCATCGATCGGATAAAAGTCTGCTTCGGTCTCACGGGTGCCCGTCACAAAGGTGAGCGCGATGCTGTTCCCATTGCTGACGGCATGCGCGGAAAAGCCGTCACACGGCACGGTGGGGATATGCTTCAGCGCGGCAGCGAGTGGCCCCACCTGCGTACCCTGTGAGGCCACGACGGTGCCCTCTGGGGCCAGCTTCAGGTCCAGACCGAGATTCGCGGTACCCGGGACGCAAACCTCGCGGCAGACCAGCCATTTGACCTTCGCGGCAAGATGGAACTTCCCATCCGCACCGGCTTTGGCCTTTGGATCGGCCTGGAGCTGGACCGGATAGGTGACATTGTCTTCATATCCATAGTCGACCGCGCCTTGGAAAGGCAACCGTGTCGGCGCTGGAAACAGCAGAGGACCCGCCGTGACGGAACGGGGCAGCGTCCACTCCACCGAGGGCGGAAATCCCGCGAATCCGGCGTTCCTCCAGTAGATGTGCCACTTGTCTTCCAGCGTGAAGACAAACCCCACTGTTTGTATTCCGCCTGCAGCAATCTCCGGTCCGGCGCTCACCATCTCCACCGTGACATGTTGACCCTTCACCGGCCCGGGGCCACCATTGCCGCCGGCATCCTTCTGTCCATGCGCTGCAATCGCGGTCAACAGAAGCATGCAGGCGAGAAAAACGCGCAAAAAAGAGGAGCGGGAATGTTCCACAGAAAGCAAAGACCGATTCAGGCCACGGGGAGATTGCATGTCTTTCTGATGATAGGCGCGCGCGGGAAGTCTGTTCCGCTGTTCACGACAGGAAGCGGTGTTCGACCATGATGCACCTGTCCATCACCACGGCGATGCCGTTCTTCTCCGCGAGGAGCGCTGCCTCTTCATTGCGAATGCCTTGCTGCACCCAGAGCTGATCGAAGCCCAACCCGATCATCTCCGCCACGATGGGCGGGATCGCGCGGGGCAAGCGGAAGACGTTTACCACATCCGGCCGCACCGGAAGATCCTGCAGGGAGGCAAAGCAGGGTTCCCCCAGGACTGTCGTCAGATTGGGATTCACGGGCAGGATGCGGGCGCCTGTGCGCTGCACATATGCCGAGACATAGTGACTTGGCTTTGCCGGATTGTCGGAAAGGCCCACCACCGCGATGGTCTTCGCGGCCAACATGCGGCGAATCACCTCCGGCTCGTTCATTTGCTCTTCTACGCGCCGAGCAGACGGCGCAGCAGGACCAGTTCGCCGATATGGTAGGCATTATGGTCTCCGATCAGCAGGGCCTCGCGCAGCAGATTCTGACCTTCTCCCCACGGAAAGGGTTGAACGAGATCGCGCGTCTCCAACAGCGATTCGAACGCCTGCCGGTCGTGCTGGATTGCCTTGATTGCACTCGCCCAGGCATCGGCGGTGGGTGGCTCCGCTTCCGCGGGCCAGTACTGCGCTGGCCATTCCAGCGGCTTGTATGAGCCGTCTGCGTTGTCGCTGAAGTCCAGGATGTCGCGCTGCGTAATACGCAGGTGCTCCAGCAACTGCCAGGCGGAGTAAGGCACACCATCCGGCCGCGACCCCTGCAGAGCAGGCGGCATGTCCGCAACTGCGTCTGCCAGGGTTGCATGTGCCTGCCCACCATCAAGCAGGGCGCGTAGCTGTTTTAACAAATCCGTTTTCAGCGCGTTTTCAGCCATACGCGATTGGATGCCGGTCTGCTGGGACGGGTGCGGTACTACTCGTCCAACTCGGCAACAGGAGCGGGAACGCCACCCTCACGTCTGAGCTTCAGGTAACCCCGGATGAACGGCTCCAGGTACCCGTCGAGCACGCGGTCCACGTCGCCGACCTCCACGCGGGTACGTAGGTCCTTTGCCATGCGGTACGGCTGCAGCACATATGACCGTATTTGCGAACCGAAGGTGTTGTCGAGCTTGGAGTCTTCCAGCTTCTTGGACGCGGCCTTCTTCTTGTCGAGTTCAAATTCGTAGAGCCGGGAGCGCAGCATCTTCATCGCTTTTTCTTTGTTTTTGTGCTGCGACCGTTCGTTCTGACAACCGGCAACGATGCCTGTGGGCAGGTGCGTAATGCGCACAGCGGAATCCGTGGTGTTCACGTGCTGACCGCCTTTACCGCCGGAACGATACGTGTCGATGCGCAAGTCATCCGGCTTGATGTCGATCACGATGGAGTCGTCAATCTCGGGCGACACGAATACGGACGAGAACGACGTATGTCGGCGCTTTGCCGAGTCAAAGGGGGAGATACGTACCAGACGATGCACACCGGACTCGCCGCTGAGCTGCCCAAAGGCATTCTCACCTGTGACGGTAAACGTGGCGGACTTGATACCGGCTTCGTCGCCGTCCTGGATCTCATTGATGTCCGTTTTGAAGCCCTGACGCTCCGCCCAGCGCAGGTACATGCGCATCAGCATCTCGGCCCAGTCCTGGCTCTCAGTTCCACCAGCGCCCGGATGCACGGTGACAATGGCATTCAGCGCATCGCTCTCACCGGAGAGCATTGTCTTGGTTTCAAGCTGTTCGGCAAATGCCTCGGTCTTCGCAATCTCAGCCTGCAGTTCAGGTTCGACCGCTTCACCTTCCTGCGCCAACTCAAAGAGTGCCTCGACGTCACCGGCGTACCGCGCAAGTTCGGCATCATCTGCAAGCAACCCCTCGAGTCTCTTGCGCTCACGCATCAGCGGCTGCGAACGTGCTGCATCTGCCCACACCGCAGGGTCGGAAATTTCGGTTTCTACTTTCGCCAGCTCCCGCTTCAGCCGGGCCGAGTCAAAGATACTCCCGCAGTTCGCGAACCCGATCGCGAACCGGGGAGTAGGCGTACTCCAAATCCGTCAACATGCTTTCAGTTTACCGCTGACACACGTCTCGGAGCAGTCGCAGCAAGCGCGAGCAGGGCTGCCGCAACTGCTGAACAGAGCCATGCGAACACGTCTCCATGGATCGTGTAGAAGGTCAATGCTTTGTTGAATGCAAAGCCCATCACGGCTGCGGTCTGCACATGCCGCGGTATGGTGTCACGTACGTTGCCATGCGGGTCAATGGCGGCGGTGATGCCGGAGTTCGTGTCGCGCAGCAACCAGCGGCGGTTCTCCATGGCCCGCATACGCGCCATGTTGATGTGTTGGAACGGCGCACTGGTGTCGCCATACCATCCATCGTCGGAAAGGTTCACGAGCACGTCCGCTCCGCCGCGGACAAGCTGCAGGACCTCGTCCGGAAAGATCGACTCGTAGCAGATGAAGGTGCCGTACCGGTGCCGTCCATCTGTCAACGGAGTGCGGTCTGTACCTCGATCGAAGGTCCCGACTTCCTGCGTCAGACCGCTTGCAAAGGCAAACAGGTTGGCATAGGGCGTGTACTCCCCGAATGGAACAAGGTGGATTTTGTCGTAACGTTGCTGCGGACCACGGCCCGGAACGAAGAGCACTGCAGAGTTGTAGAGACGGTATCTGCGAGACGCGCGCGCATCCGGTACCACGGTATTCGCGTCAACGATCACGGGCAGGCCGTGCTCCGAACTGAGTGCAGCAAGGGTCTGCTGAAAGGCAGGGTCATTCGATTCGTAATTCGCCGGCGCTTCCGGCCAGAGGACCACTGAAGCTTGGTTGCCTCGAATGCGAGACAATGCCGTCGCAGTCAATTCGGCCATCTGCACTTCAAGCGGAAGCACTCGAGACGATGGCTGGCGCTGCTGTTGAGCAATATTCAGGTTTGGCTGCACGAGCACCGCCGAAGCACGCGCTTCATCGTGAGGCGCATGCGTCAGGAAGCCAAGTCCGCCCAGCATGATGGCGAGCGAAGCTCCTAAAACGAGGAAAGTTCTGCTGTTGCGCTTTCCGCTTACCGCACCTGACGCGAGCAGTCCGTTTGCAAGGGCAACCACGAAGCCGATGCCGTAAACACCCGTCCAAGGCACCATTGCGGTCAAGGCAGCATTATCGATCTGCGAGTAGCCGAGCAGGTCCCAGGGAAAGCTCGTTACGTGTGCCCGTGCCAGTTCTACGGCAATCCAGAGCACGGCCAAGGTCAACGGCCAAAACGAAGATTGCGCAGCCCAGCGCCGTCGAAGCACGGCCACAGCCGCTCCAAACACAGCGTGGTATAGCCCAAGATAGAGGCAAAAGAGCAAAAGAATCAGAGCAGCCATCGGACCACTTAAACCACCGTACTGATGCATGGTGTTGTAGACCCAGTAGCAGTGACCGCCGTACCAGAGCACGCCACACAGGTAAGACCAGAGCGCCAGCCTGACCTGATCGCGCCCCGTTCTCGCGGGGAGACGGAGCAGGAGCACAAACCATGGAACGAGGGCGCACCACGCGAACAGAGCGCGACTTTGCGGAAGCGGTCCAGCAACTGGAAAAATCAGAGTCTGCAACAGACTTGAGAGCGTTACCAGGAAAAGTGGCTTCCACTGTGGGTGCATCGCCGGGAGTCTACCACCCTGACGCACTGAGACCGCCTGGAAAAGCCGAAGCAAGGAACTCAGCGTGGACTAAAATACTCGTATGCTCGATTTCTTCGTTCTGGCAATGTCGCGCATTCTGACACCGCTTTTTGCCATCGGTATGGTGGGTGCCGCTTTCGTTGTTGCCGTGACGTTCTCCCGCGACCTTCTCTACTTTCTCGAAGAAGATGAAGTGAGGCAGACTGCCGGAAATGGTCAGCAGGAAGACTGATTGTTGGTGCTCTTCGTGCATCGGCAGTTTGACGCGTTTGACAGTCACGCGTAGATTGAGAGATGGCGTTTCGCGGCGCAGCCTGTGATTTGGGTTGTACATACCGCAGACACATAACCCTGATGGCGTTCCGACGAACCCCCGCACCTCCCCCTCGAGCACAGAGT
>CALMAP010000336.1 GCA_937859825.1 uncultured Terriglobus sp.
AGTTGCGAATGGTCTGCGGCGCTTTGTTCTCGAAGATCTGGCAATCGTCCTTGTGCAGCCCGGTCAGGTAGCCGTTTTTGTCGCGCACGGAAAAATACGTGTTCACCAGGTTTGTGCGTACGCGAATGGTCGGCGAGCTGATGGACTCGTCCGGCTCTGGAGCAGGCGCGGAGCTGGACGGCGGTGGTCCGCCGGGCGAAGGAGCCTCCTGTGCATGAAGGGCAGGCAGGAGCAACAAGACCGTGGAGGCAAACAAAGCAGCAGAAAGATGACGCATACAACCGTTTGACGAAGCAGTGGCCGCTTGAGTCTACGAGGCTGGCAACACCACGCGCATGCCGCGACAACGGACCGGGTACCCGGTGCGTCCAACAGGCAGCCCACTGGTAGTCTGGTCAAAGCGAAGATTTACCGGAAGTGAGAGGTTTGGCAGTGAAGGTTTCGATAACGGCTGGGGTTTTGGCAGCGGCAGGACTGCTGTGTGGTTCGCAGGCAGCAAGCGGGCAGGCGCTGCCGGACGGCCCTGCGCCGCAGCAAAATGCCATCCCAGATAGTCCCAAGCCGCGGGTACTGCCGGAGACGGCATCGGTAACGCCGGGTAAAGGCGCAAGCACCAGCGCGGAAGCACCCGCGGAGAATGACCCAAACGCTCCAGGCACCACTCTCACTCCCGCTTCAAGCCAGCCAGCCGCAAGCGACGTCTCAGATACCAAAGCGCCAGACATCACACCAGAAACGGGAGCGGGTGGACGTGTCGAGCGCCTGCGTGTCCAGACCAACTTCGTCGAAGTACCTTTCACAGTGAAAGACAACAAAGGCCAGCTCGTTCCCGGTCTCACATGGCGTGAGGTCCGCGTTTTTGAAAATGGCGTGCGCCGGCAGCTTCGCCTTTTTACGGTAGACCCATACCCACTCAGCGTGGCTTTCGTCGTCGACCAGTCGCTGCCTTTTCAAACGATGAACTCTGTAAATGCATCGCTGGGTGCTGTGCAGGGAGCATTTACTCCCTATGACGAGATGTCCATCTGGACTTACGCCAACGGCCCACGCATGCGCACGGACTATACCGGCGCACAGAGTGCCCGCATCGGGGCGGTGCTCGAAGCGTCCAAGGCAAGTGGCCGTGAGATGACCTACATCTCCACCGGCCCTCTCTCGCAGAACGTCAACATTAACAACGGTCAGCAAAACAATACGATGCCGCTAGTGAACAGCACCCACGGCGACCACCAGTCCGGCTACAGCGGTTACGCCCCGAAAGAAGTGCACACGCTGAACGATGCGATCTTCGAGGCAGCGAAGACTCTGGCAAAGCGGCCAGACGGACGCCGACGCATCCTCTACGTGGTAAGCGACGGCAAAGAAGCCGGTTCTAAAGTCAAGAGCAAAGAACTTATCCGGTTCATGCAAACGAATAAGATCTCGCTGTATGCCACGGTAGTAGGCGATTCCGCGACGCCGTACGTCGGTTTTCTGGACAAATACCACATTCCTTTCACCATGAAGGAGAATGTGCTGCCGCAGTATGCGTCCGCAACCGGCGGCGAGGCGATCTCGGAATTTCGTATGAAGGGTATCGAGACAAGCTTCTCGAAGATCGCGGAAGAGGTACGTATTCAGTACACCGCCGGTTATTACAGCAATGAGCCGCTTACCGATAGCAAGTATCGCTCGATCGAGGTGCAGGTGCTACGCCCCGGTCTCGACGTGATCGCAAAAAAGGGCTACTACCCGACCGCAAAAGCCATTACCATGGGCAGCGACGCTCCGCGTCAGCAGTGACGCTCGTCTGGGTTAAGCCTTGCTGCTGAACGCAAACGCAATGCTTGGAATGCTCGCCGCCGCCCTTTGGGGTGGCGGCGATTTTTGCGGTTCAGTTGCGGTGAAGCGGGCCGGTGCCACGGTCCGTAACGCGCTTGCTGTTATCGTGATCGGCCACCTGTTAAGCCTGGTGACGGTCGCGCTCATTGCCCTGCTCACAGGCAGTCCCATACTGCACGCTGAACCTGCGTTGTGGGGCATCGGCGGCGGCATCATCTCAGGCGTCTCGCTGGTGGCTTTTTATCTTGCGCTGGCCAGCGGACACATGGGGTCATCTGCGGCGGTCAGTGGCCTGCTCTGCGCGGCCGTTCCTGCAGTCGTCTCCGCAGTGTCCGAAGGGAACCCGGGATGGAAGCGGATCGCCGGCTTCGTACTCGCAGGCATCGCGATCTGGTTAATCGCCAGCACAGGCGAGCACGGGGAAGATGCTCCGAAGCACGCGATGCGCCTCTCCATTTTGGGTGGCATTGGATTTGGCTTTTACTTCGTGACCCTGAAGTATGCCGGAACGGGAGGCGTACTGTGGCCGTTGGTGGCTGCGCGTTTGGGAAGCGTCACGCTGTGTGGTTTGCTGCTGTTGCGGCTGTCGTTTGTCGGGAACAACGTCACACGCCTGCCTCTGAGCCGCAATACGCTGGCCTGGATCGTAAGCGGCACAGCGCTGGATACTGGCGGCAATCTGAGCTTTATTGCCGCTACGCGTTTTGGCAGGCTGGACGTCGCCGCAGTGCTCGCCTCTATCTATCCCGCCGGAACGATTCTTCTGGCAGCATTCGTCTTGCACGAAAAAACAACACAGATGCAGAAGGCGGGCATGCTACTGGCGATCTTTGCCGTTGTGCTGATTACTTTGCAGTAAATTTGCAAGTCTTTGCTTCGAGTAGGGGCTGTGCAGAATAGCTCTAACCGAGGACCAGCTACAAGGCACTCGTAGGATGCAGCGCCTCTTCAATCATGTATTCCAACAGGTGGATAGGGAATGCTCTAAGCAGCGGAGCTTTGTCACCGAATTTATACAGTCCGCCGCAAAGCAAAAGAACGGCTTCCGCCGCTCTTTCATGAATCTTTACGCTTGCACCGTTATAGTTTGGCGGTAGGTTCCTTCGGATCGGGCGTGATGGTGTGCGCGTCGTTCTTCACGTCGTCGGTCACGCCCTTCATGCCTTCCTTAAAACCGCGGAGACCTTCGCCAAGGCCCTTGCCCAGTTCCGGCAGCTTGCGGCCACCGAAGAACACGAGCAGAACCACTCCGATCACAAGCAGGTGGGTCGGTTGGAACAGATCGTTAAGCATGGTGGAGAACCTCCGTTTGCGGCCTGATACAGGCCTGCCTGAACATCCGTATTGTCGCACATACAGCACTGTTCTGTTTATCACCGTCCCTCGCTAGCGGCGCCACTTTCAGGGCGGAGACGAGTCGAACGTTATATCGTGGTAGAGGTGCATAGCGCCTGTCGCGCGCACCAGCTTTTGGAGGAACATGTTGAATATCCGCTCCAGGCGCCCAGGCGATGCAGCGTCGCCGGTAGTTTCGCGCCTGCTCTCCGCCGTTCCGGTGCTCGCCGTTCTTTTCGCAGCTCTCGCCTCGCCCTCGAACGGCTGGTCCCAGGTATTTCGTCCCCCGAAGCCGGTCACGTACACAGAAAAGTATGAGCTCTACGGCGGCCTCAGCTTCCTGAACGGTCAGGCCGGTCAGAATTTGCCCAAACGTTTCAACATGGGCGGTGGCGAAATCATGGCAACAGACTGGCTCACACCGAAGATCGGCATTGCCGCGGATGTTCGTTATGAAGCCGGAACCACGCCGGTTCTACCCGGCGGACAAGCCACCAGCCCCCGCGTCCAGACCCGGCCGCTGGTCTCGCAATTTATCGGGATGGGCGGCGTGCAGTACCACCTTACCGGCAACCACTACGCAGGTATCAACCTGCACGCGCTTGGCGGCGTGACGCACGGCAGTTTCGATCACAGCAACCCGGGATTGCCTGACAGCGTCTTCTTCCCGGCAACGGGCTTGTATACGAACCGCAACTCGGCCATTGGAACAGCCGGCGGCAGCATCGACTTCAACCGGTCGGCACGCTTTGCCGTTCGCATCTCACCCGAGATCGTCTTCGAACACTTCGGCAATGAGTTGCGTGAGTTCGTCTCTGTTTCCGGGGGAGTTGTATATCGCTTCGGCGACCGCCGGTAGAATCCAGGGTGCGAAATAGAAACGCCTGCCGCAAGGCAGGCGTTTCTATTTCGGGATTGCTCCATTTACATGGTTTGCAGGAACTGCTGCGATACCGGGTTCTCGTAAAGACCGCCATCGCGTGACACCACCGTAAGGCCGCTGGGCGTGACGAAGTAACGTTGCTTATCTTCGGCCTGGTCATAACCGATCACGGTGCCATCGGGAATGTGCACATCACGATCGATGATCGCCCTCCGAATGCGGCAATGACGACCGATGTTCACATGCTGGAAGATCACGGAAGAATCGATATCGGAATAAGAGTTCACACGCACGTCCTGCGACAACACACTCTGCCGCACGGCCGAGCCGGAGACGACGCAGCCTGGAGAGACAACTGAGTTGACTGCCATGCCGGTACGTCCCATCTCGCCGAAGACAAACTTCGCGGGAGGGTATTGTGACGGCCGCGTGCGCATCGGCCACTCCTTGTCGTAGAGGTTGAACGTTGGCGAAACGGAGCAGATGTCTAGGTTCGCGTCGTAGTAGGCATCCAGCGTACCCACATCGCGCCAGTACAGCGCTTCTTTCCGGTTCTCGTCGACGAAGTTGTACGCAGAAACCTTGTACCGGCCAAGCAGCTTCGGCAAAATATTGTGCCCAAAGTCGTGTTTGGAAGTTTCGTCTTCCGCATCGGCGATCAGTTCCGGCAGAAGCACGTCGGTGTTGAAGAGGTAGATGCCCATTGACGCATCCACCATCTCTGGATTGAATGGCGACCGAACCTTTGTCGTCTTCGGCTTTTCCTGGAAGCCAGTCACCTCGCCGTTGCGGTCGACCTCCACCACACCAAAACCGGCCACCTCAGCGGGGTCAATGGGAAGGGTGGCGATTGTAACGGCGGCACCGCTCTGGCAGTGCTGCTCCATCATGAGCCCGTAGTTCATCTTGTAGATATGATCGCCAGACAGGATCAACACGTACTTCGGCTCTTCCGAGCCAATGGAATAAATGTTTTGGTAAACGGCGGCTGCTGTGCCCTGGTACCAGCTTTTGTTCACACGCTGCATGGGCGGCAAAATCTCGATGAACTCACCAAGTTCGCTACCAACTACCGTACCCCAGCCTTCGCGAATGTGGCGGTTTAACGAAAGAGCCTTGTACTGGGTCATGATGTAGACCCGGCGAAGGTCGCTGTTAATGCAATTGGAAAGCGTGATGTCGATGATGCGGTACTGGCCAGCAAAGGGTACAGCCGGTTTCGCACGCTCGCGCGTAAGCGGAAAAAGACGTTCCCCAGCGCCACCTGCCAACAAGACTCCCAGCGTGTCCTTCATGCCTTCTCACCTCAAAGTGTCAGCTGAGACACTGCGAAGTTCGCCTGCGCAGTCTGACAACTGGCATTGGATGCTGAAAGATGCCAGATGGCAAGTCTTACTTGGAACGAAAACAGAACGCAATGCTGTAGCGCTACAGGTAGGGTGTTCTCTGCCGAAGTATCGCGATTAGCAAATGCAACACGCGGTCCGACCCACCACATTAGCTGTCCGTATCAGGCACATCTTCTTCGGGTAGAGAAATTCGCAGCGACTTCAGGAAGCTGACGTCGTTTCGTGTGAAGCTGGAAGAACTGTCTTCAGACTCGGCCAAACCCTCGGGCTCGTCCTGAACCTGGTTCAAGCCGATTGTGGCTTCCAGCATCAGCATGACATCAAAGCCTTGCTCGCGTATCTCCCGAACGACGCCGGAGATTGCGTCAGAGTCCGATACGGAATCGTGAATGGCTTCACCGAGTTGCTGGATCAGTTCCTTGATGCGTCCGTTCATTCGCCATTCACCTCACTCTGCCTCATTCGAAGCCATCAAGACATGATAGCTCTGCCCGCCGTCGCAGCTTCACCCTGAGACACTCGCAGATTGCTCATTGTTGCGCTTTAGGCGCGGGTATGGTGGTCTGCCCAGGCATGCTCCAGTTGATCCGCGAGATCATGCACCGGCTGGATCTGCTTGCGATTCCACACCAAAAAGCCTGCAGCGGCAGCGCAAATGCCGCCCACTGCCCAGATAAAGTTCTTCATGCCTGTCTGCTCCTAGCAACGTACTGTGCGGAGTTGGATGCACGGGCATGAGCGAATGCTGCCGCATAATCGAAGCGGCGTAAACTTGCGACATGGACCGGGTGCGATTTGGGCGGGTGCTGGGCCGGGGCGCCCGGCTCGCCGCCAGAACGGTGTACGAAGCGGTAGATGCTGCAACAAGCAATCCACCTGCGAGCAGCAGCCCGATCACCGTGTCCAGCCGGCAGCCTGTGTCACGTCCTGCTCCACAGAGGCCTCAACAGCGCACCGCTTCACTTCGTTCCCAGGTAAGGCCTGCGTCAAGATCTGTCCTGGCACCTGTGAAACGGGCCTCGCGTGCTGTGTCGCTTGAGATAACCGGCAGTTTTTTTGCACTGTTTGCGGCTGCCTTTGCTGTAGCCGCGTGGCATTCGCGAGAGGCCATTGCAGTGGGCGGCGCATCGTTTATGCGTTTCGCAGTTTACTGTGCCGTGATGCTTCTGTTCCTGTACTTCTCGATGAGCAATTTCCTGCGCGCACGACGGCTGAAGTAATACTCAGCAGATCTGCCATGCAGACTGAAGTTGGTTATGGATGTTTGTGATGTTTGCTGGCTGGCGCGGGTGCCTGCCCTGGTTGAACCGCGTCTGTGGACAACGGCGCAGCCGGATCTATTTGGAAGTCATACACGATGACCACGCCCGGCTTCGGCTGGCGTGGAACGGGCAGCAGAGCATAATCGCCCGGCGTGAGGCCAGCTTTTGTGGAGATCCGTAACCAGCCATCAGGCAGCGATTCGGCCTGCACGCAGACAACAGGCGCAGCACACGTTGTTGCGGCAGAAATTTGTGCGAACCGGATATGAGGGAAGGTACGGTTTGCACCGGATGCCGTAACAGGCACGAGTGCCCAGCCGGTTGGATTGCCGCGGCCGGCATCCCCGGTGTTCTCCGTCCGATCGCTGCCGTGAATGAAGAAAACCGGCTGCTCTCCTCGGAGTACCGTGCGGGCGTGCGCGCCCACGAGCGTGTGAATGGGGTCAACGGGCGTACTCCCGTTGGAAGAGGGAGCAACAGCCGTGGCGGCTGCTGTTTCTGCTGCTGTCTCGTTCACCACGGAGTGATGAATTGGTATCAATGCAGACTGACCTTTGTTCACATCCAGCGCCCACGGCAGATTTCCATTAGGCACCATCAATCCGGGAGCAGCAATCACGCCGCCCTGTGTAACGGCATAGGTGCCGGCCTTGGCTGCGGGTGCGGAGACTGCTGCGCTCGGTGGCGTTGCCGAAGGATCGGCCGTTTGAGCCAATCCTCCCGGAGCGGCCACAATCACCGCCACCAGACAGGCGCTCGAGAACATACCAGAGAAGTTCACGCAGCATGAGACGCGGGAAGTCTGGCAGGCGTCGCAGCAATGCGGTGTTCTTTCTAGAAAATCATTCCGACTGGCGCTGCTACCATGCCAGAACAGGAGTTTTGAGACATGAGTGAAGCTGACGGCACGCTGACCCTGGACCTGAAGGTATCGGAGCCGCTGCGCCGCACCGGTCTGCACGGAACGCACAAGACGCTGAAGGCGAAAATGGTCGACTTCGGTGGATGGGAGATGCCGGTGGAGTACGCCGGTCTGGTCGCAGAGCATAATGCGGTGCGCACCGCCGTCGGCGTCTTCGATGTGTCACACATGGGCTGCATTCAGCTTCGTGGCCCCGGCTCACTGGACGCGGTGCAAAAACTGCTAATGAACGACGCCAGCCGATTGCAGGTGGGCCAGGCACACTACAGCGCCATGCTCACGCCTGACGGCACCTTCGTGGATGACGTCGTGCTGCACAAGCTGAGCGAGAACGATTATCTGATCGTGATCAATGCAGGCACCCGCGAAAAAGACGTCCAGTGGGTGCGTAGGACCATCGGCCAGATGCCGAGCGTTCACATTAATGATTACAGCGACTTGTACACGCAGATTGCGATTCAAGGTCCACTTGCGGAGCAGACCCTGCAAAAGCTGACCGACGTGGACCTGGGCACCATCAAGAACTACTGGTTCAAGTGGGGCAAGGTGGCAGGACAGTACAACGTGCTGATCGCCCGCACCGGCTACACCGGCGAGGACGGTTTCGAAATCTACGTCCCCAGCGACGAGGCGACCAGCGCGGACGTGTGGCGGCAGGTCTTCGAAGCAGGTCAGGAGTTCGGCATCGTGCCGTGCGGCCTGGGTGCGCGCAACACGCTGCGGCTCGAGAGCAGCATGGCACTCTACGGCCACGAAATCTCGGACGAGATCAACGTCTTCGAGGCAGGGCTGAACCGCTACTGCAAGCTGGAAAAGCCGATGGACTTCGTCGGCAAGACGGCCCTTCTCGCAGCCGGCGAACCCACCCGCAAGCTGGTCGGGCTCGAGATGGTAGATCGCGGCATCGCGCGCGACGGCTACGCGGTGCGATCGCTGGAGGGCGAACCCCTGGGTGTGGTTACCAGTGGCTCCCCGTCACCTACGCTCAAGAAGAACATCGCGATGGCGTTCGTGCCAGCGGTTGATGCAGTCCACGGCAATGAACTTGCGGTCGAGATTCGCGGCTCGCTGGTCAAGGCACGCGTCGTCGCAACGCCCTTCTACAAGCGGGTCAGGAAACCGGCGGAGATCATCTCGTAGGCATTCTCTCAAGGTGCAGATCAGGCCAACGCCCGGCGGCATAATCGCCTGGGCCGAAGGCAAAGAACGATGCATGTCTCTCAAGGTGGAGTGCCGCCTATCGAGCGCCTTCAGCGCTTAGACTCTCGTTCAAACATGTACCCAGGCCTTCGGCCTCGGCTGGTATGGAACGGGCCTTTGGCCCTGAAAAGAGCGACAAGCCTGATAACGACCAGCCTGGTTAAGCCGGACTCGACTCATACTCGTTGGCTATGCCCGGTCAATCCCACTTGTACCTATCGAACTCGCTCTACCGTTCCGTTCTCCCCGCGCCCTGCAGCGCCTCCTGCGCCGCAAGGCCGAGCTTCTTCAAGCTGGAACGAAGCTCTTCCCGCTCGGCAGGCTGCAGCGGCTGCATCAGCACGTCGATGTCGCGCTCGTGCTTGGCATAGAGCTGCTCGATTAAGTGGCGGCCACAGCCCGTAAGCTGCACGGTGCGCACGCGGCGGTCGGTCTCGCCGCTCTGCCGCTCCACCAGGCCGCGCTGCTCCAGGCGGTCGATTGCCGCCGTCATGGAGGCGTTCGCCAGCAGCACCTTCTCCCCAAGTTGCGAGATCTTCATCGCGCCTTTGTGCAGAAGCGCTTCCAGGATCATGAAGTCGCTGACGCCGATGCCCAGCGAAGCGATGGACTGCTCCATCAACGCCTGCAGCGAGCGGTGCGCCTTCATCATTACAAGCCACACGGAAGCCGCGGTCGGGCAGGTGTTGCCGGATCGACACGGTTCTGGCTTGTCTTCTGTGCTCATGCGCGACGCTGGCCTTTCGGAGGTACGAGACGCACTCCCTGAATGTTTGATGATACGGCTGAACCGCTGGCTTCTTACGGTTGCCGGGTACGAAGCACTCTCTGTATCGTGCCGCTATGCCGTTCCGACCTCGTCCGCTCGCACTTCTGCTCCTAATCGCTGCATTGCTGCCTGCTCCAGTGCTCTTCGCGCAGGATGTTGTCGAGCTGGTCAACCCGTTGGTCGGTACAGGGCACGGCAAGATCGGCTACGGCGGCACCATGCCCTTTGTGACGGCACCGTTTGGCATGACCAACTGGACGCCGCAGACGCGGCAGAACCGACTGAGCGTCGTCTCGTATGAACACAGCGACACGACCATCCAGGGCTTCATGGGCACGCACCAGCCCGCCATCTGGATGGGCGACTTCGGCTACGTGACGTTGATGCCCGAAGAAGGCATTGCGAAAGCGCAACCACTGGCACGGGCGTTGCCCTTCTCGCACAGCAGAGAGACCACCCATCCCGACTACTACGCCGTCGACCTGATGTTGAAACAAGGTGACGTGATTCACGTGGAGATGACCGCCACGGAGCGCTGCGCCTACCTGCGCTTCACGTATCCGAAGGGCGCAACGCCCATTGTTCTGCTCGAAGCGTCGCGGCCCGGCATCGACGGCAGAGTTCGCGTGGACAGGCTCGCCAACGAGATTGCCGGTTCCAACCCGGACCGCGTCGACCGCACGCTCGGGCCCGCAGCCCTGCCGCACTTCAGCGGTTACTTCGTCGCGCAGTTTCGCCAGCCGATCACCTCCGGTGATACATACGGCCTCCCGCCGCAGGCCGGCTCCGTCATCCAGCACAGCCGCACCACCGTGGAGGACAGCAACGGCTCCCGGGGCGCAAGCGTGGCCTTCGCGCCTTCTGATTCAGGAACGACAGTAATCGAAGTGCGCGTCGGGACATCGTTCCTCAGCGAGGAGCAGGCCCGCTCCAACCTGCGCAATGAGATTCCGGACTGGGACTTCGACAGCGTCCGGGCCAAGCTGCACGAGACATGGCGAAAGAAGCTGTCGCTGGTCGAACTCGAAGGCGCAAACCCGGACCAGCAGCGCATGATTTACACCGCTCTGTACCACGCGCTGCTCTATCCGCGCGTCTTCAGCGAGGGTGGCCGCTACTACAGCGCCTTCGACGATACGGTGCACACCGGCACGGCTTACACCGACTACTCCATCTGGGACACCTTTCGCGCGGAGCATAGCCTGCTGACGCTGCTGGCACCGGAACGCATCGACGGCATGATTACCGCGCTGCTACAGGACTACAAGGAAGGCGGATGGATGCCCAAGTGGCCGAATCCTGGCTACACCAACATCATGATTGGCACGCATGCCGACAGCATGGTGGCAGAAGCCATCCGTAAGGGATTTCACGGCTTCGACCTCCAGCTTGCGTGGCAGGCTGTCTATAAGGACGCGATGACCCCGCCCGACGGCGACACCTCGCGACGCTGGCTCGACCGCGAACCGCACACGCCGTACGAAGCACGTGCAGGGCTCACGTATTACAAACAGCTTGGCTTCGTCCCGACAGACAAGACGGACGAGGCCGCCAGCCGCACGCTGGAAGACAGCTACGACGACTGGTGCGTGGCGCAGGTCGCCAAGGCGCTTGGCCGCGAGCAGGATTACCGCTTCTTCCTGCAACGTTCGCTGAACGACCGCAATCTCTTCGACAAGTCCGTGGGATTCATGCGCGGCCGCCGCTCCGACGGCAGTTGGGCACCGCTGGGTGGCCGGCGCGACACCCCGGGGAATCGCTCCGAGGCCGGTTGGACGGAGGGCGATGCGTGGGTCTACACGTGGTCTCCGCTGCATGACATTGCGGGCGTGATGCAGTTGATGGGCGGCGCGGAAGCGCAAAACCGCAAGCTGGACGAGCACTTCAGCGCTGGACACAACGTGCACAGCAACGAACCGAGCCACCACTACGGCTACCTGTACGACTACAGCGGCGAGCCCTGGAAGACGCAGGCGAAAGTGCGTGAGATCGCCGCCGCGGAGTACGCCAACCTGCCCTCCGGCATCAACGGTGACGACGATTGCGGCCAGATGTCCGCATGGCTGCTGTTTACCGCGCTCGGCATGTACCCGGTCAATCCGGCCTCAGGCGATTACATGATCGGCAGCCCGCTCTTTAACCGCATGAGCCTGCGGCTCGCCAACGGCAGGCAGTTTACGGTCATGGCGCTGGGGAACTCAGCAAGCAATGTCTACATCCAGTCCGCCACATTGGACGGTCGAGCACTCGATAGGCCGATCATCACCTGGGAGCAGATTCAGGAGGGCTCGACCCTAAGGCTGGTCATGGGGCCGTCACCTTCCCGCTGGGCTGCTGATTGGCGGCCGGCAGTCATCGTGGCCAACAGGGCGATTAGCAACACGCCATAAAACGGCGCTCATACATTGCCGTGAGGTTTTCTGCTGGCGGCAAACCCGCCAGCGTCTCACGGCATAAAATCAGAACATGAGCTATCCGGGAACGTACCGCTTCACGAAAGAGCACGAGTGGATTGAGGTCAATGGCGACACCGCAACCATCGGCATCACCGACCACGCGCAGCATTTGCTGGGCGATATTGTTTTCGTCGATCTGCCGAAGCCAGGCACCGAGTTGAAGAAAAAAGAGTCCTTCGGCTCCGTTGAGAGCGTAAAGGCGGTCAGTGACGTGTACGCTCCTGCGAGCGGTACCGTGACCGAGGTCAATGGATCGTTGACCAGCGCGCCGGAAACGATCAACGAAGATGCGAATGCCACGTGGCTGCTGAAAGCCACGTTAAGCGATCCGGCTGAGTTGGACAGCCTTCTAGACGCCGCCGCTTATGAACAGTACGTAAGCGAAGAGACCGGCAGCTAATCCGTTTCATCCTTCCGCCACGCACCAACGCACGAGGAGAGCTTTCGATGCGCTACCTGCCCAAGTCACCTTCCGACCGCGAAGCGATGCTGCGCGAGATCGGTGCCGCATCGATCGACGACCTGTTCTCAACTGTGCCGGAGGAGTTTCGCCTCACCCGCGATCTGAGCATCCCGCGACAGCATGGTGAGCAGGAAGTCGTCGAGGCCTTCAAGGCCTTCGCCGCGCAAAACGCAACGGGTTACAGTAGCTTTCTCGGTGCGGGAGCCTACCGCCACTATCGGCCCGTGGTTATCGATTCGCTGTCGCAGCGCGGCGAGTTTCTGACCAGCTACACGCCGTACCAGCCGGAGATTGCCCAGGGCACTTTGCAGGCGCTCTTTGAGTTCCAGACCATGATCTGCGAACTCACCGGCATGGACATCGCGAATGCCAGCATGTACGACGGTTCGACCGGCGCAGCCGAGGCCGTGATGATGGCCGTCCGCGTGACCGGGCGAAACGGCGCGGTGATCGCTCGCACCGTTCATCCCGAGTACCGCGAGGTGCTGGCGACCTACGCGCAGCATCAGGGCATTCCTACGACCGCGGTGGGCTATCTCGAGAGCGGGCGCGTGGACGTTTCTGCACTCGACGCCGCCATCACGCCGGACACCGCGTGCGTTCTCATCCAGTCGCCTAACTTCTTCGGCACGATCGAGGACGTGGCTCGCATCGCGGAGATCGCCCACGCTAAGGGAGCGCTGCTGATTGTCTCCATTGCCGAGGCGGTGTCGCTGGGCATTGTGAAGCCGCCTCGCGAAGCGGACATCGTTT
>CALMAP010000337.1 GCA_937859825.1 uncultured Terriglobus sp.
GTTCCTGCTGATGCACGGGACGGAAGGGCCGTGGTTCGCGGGAGAGCGCGAACTGACCATGACGGTGCTCGTTTTGATTGGCTAAGCGACCCTGTTTACCGCCACAAGACGAAGGCTACCTGCCTGGATGCTGGCGAGCGGGTTCTGTCTTGCTTTCGCGGTGTCAATCAAGCCAACTGCCGTGCTTCTTGCACCGCTGCTCCTGCTTTGGACGGTTTTTGAAGCCAGAAAGACCGGAAAGCCCTCTCTGCCCTACCTCCTTTATGGAGCGGCCGGGATGGCGCTCGCAGTCGTGGCAAATCTCAGTTTTCTACTGGGTCATCGCGCTCTTGGAGACTTCCTCACCTCGCAGAGGATAATTACCTCGTACTATGCCGCGCTCACAAGGCTGCCTCTCGGCAAGCTTCTTGTAGGACTTGCCCAGCCGAGGTCGTTTCTGCTTCTGCTTCTGGCCGGGTCGGTCGTAGCGATCTTCGGGCAACGATGGAACAGTGAAACGTGGGCCTTGGCAGTCGGCGCTGCCGTCGGACTCCTTTCTTATTTGGAACAGGGGAAAGGCTTCCTTCACCACCGCTACCTGCTCTTCGCCTTGGTCCTGCTGATCCTCGGTCTTGAGTTGATGCGGGCACTTCGCCGAGGGGACTGGATGCGGTGGGTAGGCGTCGGCGCCCTGCTGTATGCCATGCTGTTGATCGTTCCTCATGATTTGAAGGTCACGCGGCACATCAAACCGGATAGCGATCTGACGCTGCAGATGGAAGCGGACCTGAACACGCTCGCTGCTCGAGGGGATCTGCAACAGCGTGTACAGTGTCTTGATCTGGTGTACGGCTGTTTGAATGCCTTGTACCACCTGCAACTGGTGGAGAACACAGGATTCACCGGGGATCTTCTCATCTTCGACCCGGCCGACGGCCCTGCAGTGCGGGCGCATCGCGCCTTGTGGTGGAAGCTGGCGCAGGAAAAACCTGCCGATGTGCTCGTGGTGACGAACGAATATTTTCAGGGCTCGAACGGCTACGGAAAACTGGACCACTGGCCCGCTTACCGCGATTATCTGGACAAGAACTATATCCAGTCGATCGAACGGAGCTTTCCGAACGAAACGGGCGTGTACATCGATCCCTCCAAGGCGAACGGCTATCGCATCTATGTGCGATGCGATTCGCAGTTCTCAACAGTAAAGCTCTACGGGACCTGAGCTATGGCACGTCCGCCCGACGCGTGAGCCGCGCGGCCGCGGATGAAACCGGCCTGCCCACTGCAGGCGGTGCAGAGGAAGGTGTATCCAACGGCTTCTTTGGAGCCGGATCTTTGGTCGGCTCTGCGGAATCTCTTCCGTCCAGCTTGCCTTCGTCGGCGGCGTCACTGTCCACATCGCTGCTTACAGTAGCAGGCGGATGGACCTGTGCCACAAGATTGCCTGCGTGCTTGCGCTGCTTCTCGACAAACGTGTCGATCACCTGGGCGGCGAGCAGGGCCGCATTCTTGCCCCAGTTTCCGTTCTCCCACAGAACAGCCACAACGATGTCCGGATTTCGGCGAGGCGCGATGCCAACAAACCAGGAGTTCGGCTCCGTCTTTTTGCTCTTACCTGCGCGCGCCAGTGCATCGTGGCTCATTACCTGAGCCGTGCCCGTTTTGCCGGCGAAGTCGATCCCCTGCAGATGCACTCCCGCAGCCGTGCCCGTGGTGGTCACAGCAGCCATGCCTTCGGTGACCGTTTGCCAGACAGGGGCAGCAATGTCTACGTTTCTGTTTCCTGAGCCCGGAAAGGTCTCCTGAAAGGCATCGCGCTGATCGGCGGGAATCTCGTCTGTGAAGACGACATGGGGACGCTTCAGCGCACCGCCCGAGGCGATGCCTCCCAGAGCTCGCGCCATCTGGATAGGCGTCGCGGCGATCGCTCCCTGACCGATGCCCACGGAGATAGTTTCCCCGGCATACCACTGCTGGTGGAAGGTTTTCATCTTCCATTGCGTACTGGGCATGGTGCCCGAAGCTTCTTCAGGCAGATCGATACCGGTCTTTTGGCCGAGGCCGAAGGTGGTTGCGTACCGCGCAATCGTATCGATGCCCAACCGCTGGGCGAGTACATAGTAAAAGACATCGCAAGACCACGGAATGGCATGGTCAATATCGACTCCGCCGTGATGCGCGTCGCAGTGGTAGTAGTGACCATAGAACTCCGCGCCGCCCCCACAGTTCACATGCTGGGTCTGTGCGATTCCCTGCTCAAGACCAGCTACGCTCATGATGATCTTGAAGGTCGATCCCGGTGCCACCTGGGCCTGGATCGCTTTGTTCAGCAGCGGATGCTCCGGATCGGTGAGGATGCCATTCCAGTATGCGCGCGTAAGCCGTACCGCAAATTGGTTCGGGTCGAAGATCGGCCGGGAAACCATCGCAAGAACCTCGCCGGTGTGCGGGTCCATGGCAACGATGGCGCCGTTCTTGCCCTCAAGCGCTTTCTCCGCAGCCATCTGCACGTCCAGATCAATGGTCAGGCGAAGGTCATGTCCGGGTTTCGCTAGTTCCTCACCCAGCCTGCCGATTTCCCTGCCGTGGCTGTTCACGATCAGGTCACGCGAACCGTCCGTCCCGCGCACGAGCGAGTCATAGGCCTGCTCCACGCCTGACTTGCCGACAACATCGCCCGGTTCATAAAAGGCATATTTGGACTGGTTCAGGTCCTGTTCGCTGATCTCGCCCACATAGCCGATCAGGTGAGCGGCAAAACCATCCCTCGGATAAAGCCTGCGCTGCTCCTCGAGCAATTCCAGTTCCGGGAGTTCGTTCCTATGCGCCTCAACAAAAGCCTGCTCATCCGGTGTGATGTCAGCCTTTAGGGGAATGGTCTGGTATCTCGGAGCGTATTGATAGTGCCGCAGCGTCTCTTCTACCTGGTCGAGTGGCAGGTGCAGGCCCTCTGCGATCATGCGAAGGTCGGTTTGCGGATCTTTGATCTGCTCTCGTAGCAGGTAGCAGGCAACCGAAGAGTAGTTATCGACGAGGAGCCTACCCTCGCGGTCGAACAGCTTGCCACGGGGCGCCAGGATAGGCACTTTGCGTATCCGGTTTGCTTCGGCGAGCACGCGGAAGTCGCTGGCATTCAGCACCTGAAGCCGCCACAAACCACCGAGCAGAACAAGCACCACCGTCACGATGGCGTATTGCACCGCCGCAAGCCGCACAGGAGAGACCTTCTCCTCCCGAGGGTTCGGCAGTTCCGAGGCGATCTGTGGAGCGTGTTCGTGGTCCGGCAACATATCGGTTGTCGTTAGTATCTTGCGATTGCGTTGAAACGGCAAAAGGGCACAG
>CALMAP010000338.1:0-2619 GCA_937859825.1 uncultured Terriglobus sp.
CTGTCTGCCTTGGCCTTCCGGTCAGACGCTACCACGATCCGGAATCTGCGTCACGCTGCACCTGTTGGACTCCCGTGCCAGACAAAGGCGCTTTGCCGCCAACTCCGTCAGAATGTCCTCACGTAGTTCTTGCCCGGCATCTGCCGTATTCTGCCGGCAAGTTCCAGCTCGAAAAGTGCGGTAAATATCTCAGCCGAGGGCAGTTCGTCCGCCAGCCGTTCCATCAGTTCGTCCAGTTGGACGGATTCATCGGCCCGCAGGTTCTGGTACACAAGGCGCTCCGTGGGCGCCAACTCCTGTTCGGCAAATAAGGATGCGGTTCCCCCGTCAGACGATGCAGAACCGCCTCCAGCGATCCGTTGCAGGCGCTCCTCGAGCTCAACCCGTGCGGCACTCGGCAGGTCTTCCCAAACGTCTTCCCAGGTTGCGGTAAGCTTCGCTCCCTGTTTAATGAGCGTGTTCGGTCCCCAGGCGTTCTTGTTGGTCACGTTTCCGGGCACCGCATACACATCGCGGTTCTGCTCCATGGCGCATCGCGCGGTAATACGGGTGCCGCTGTGTTCCGCTGCCTCGACGACCAGCACACCAAGACTCATGCCGCTAAGAACGCGGTTACGCAGGGGAAAGTTCTGCGGTGCGGGAAAAGTCCCGGTAGGGAACTCCGACAGAATGCAGCCACCGCTGCTCAGAATCTGCTCCGCCAGGCGCTTATTCTCCTTGGGGTAGATCACGTCGATACCGGTGCCCCATACCGCCACAGTCTTGCCCTTCGCCTCAAGCGCGCCTTTATGGGCCTCGGTGTCAACGCCACGCGCCATGCCGCTAAGGATGACCACCCCTCGCGCCGCCAGATCGCGCGACAGCATCTGCGCCATCCCGGACCCATACGGCGAGGGGTGCCTTGTGCCCACGACGGCGATCCCGGGCTGTGCGAGCAGTTGGGTCTCTCCGCGAAACCAGAGCACCGGTGGAGGATCGTAGATCTCCTTGAGGCGCTCCGGGTAGGCGGCGCAGTCGTGCGTGAGAAAACCGGCCCCCTGCTCTTCGGTCCTGCGTATCTCTGCCTCGGCGGCAGCAAGCGCCTTGCCTTCGAAGACGAACTGGGCTGCGGCGGCAGGCATACCAAGCCCTTCCAGTTCCGTGAGCCCCATGCTAAGGATGTCCGATGCCGATGTGACCTGCCCCATCGCACGCAACACACGCATAGACCCCATTCCCGGGGTAAGCACGAGAGCCACCCAAGCCAGCCGTGACGACTCCGCTGCCGAGCCGCATACGGGCTGCCTTTCGGCCGGATTGTGGGCGGTGTTCAACCTGACTCTCTCTTCCCGCGCGCTGGCGCCGTCAAGGAATCGTTATACATCAGGTGTTTGGTTCCACCATTCCGGCGTGGCGGCCCGGCGCACCACAAAGCGCTTTGTGCTCATCCAAAGCATGTGTCCGTTTCTGGTACTTCGCGGCTGCGTGTCGCGGCGATTCATTTCCTCAACCCCGCGCCTCTGCTTTTCGGTTTCGAGCACGAGCCGCAGCGGTCCAGATTGCTTGCGCGGTACGAGTTGCACTACACCACGCCCGCGCGCTGCGCCGAGCAACTGTGCAGGGGTGAGGCAGGACTTGGCTTGGTCCCCATCGGAGCCCTTCCATTTCTTCCTGACCTTGCCGTTGTGCCGGGATGCACCATCGCGTCGCTGCATGAGGTCAGGTCGATCCAGTTGGTTGTCAAGCCTGAAATCAGGCTGAGCGATGTGCGTAGTGTTGCTACGGACGAGGCTTCCCGTTCCTCGGCGGTCTATGCGCGCATCCTGTTGCAGATGTTCTATGGTTCATGTGCGAGCTTCGATCCGCATCCCGCGGAACTCGGCGATATGCTGGCAGACCACGATGCCGCCTTGCTGATTGGCGACCCAGCATTGTTCGCGCTGGAAGATCGCAATCGGCAAGGTGCGTTTCGCGATCATCAGTGGTTCGACGTTGCGAGCCTGTGGCGGCAGCACACGGGTTTGCCGTGGGTCGCCGCGGTGTGGGCCGTATCACCGCAAGCCCTGTCTGCAAGCGGAACCTCCGCTCAACAGCTTGCTGGTGATTTGGCCCGCTCACGCGATGCAGGACTGGCCAACGTAGACATGCTCACGGCGGAGTGGGCCGGTCGCATCGGCCTTCCCGCAGCAACCATTCACGATTACCTGACGCGTAATGTCCACTACCATCTCGATGTGGACTGTCTTCACGCAATCCGACGCTTCTATGAACTAGGAGAGCAAACGGGCGTTCTTCCGCCATACTCGCTGCCTCTTCTTCCGTCAGATTAAAAGCCCATGCGGCTTCGGTTCGCTCGGGAACGTCCTACAGTGCAGACCGGATGCTAATCCACCCTCCCATTGCGACCATGCTCTACATGCTTGCGGGCCGTCGTCACGGACTGCTGGGCTACTTTATGCGGTTAGGGCCGACTGGCCTGCTACTGGTTTCTGCGATCGATAGTTCGCCGATTCCACTGCCAATTCCCGGTTCTTCGGATCTGCTGGTTACGCTGTTCGCCGCAACACACCACGGGTGGCTACTGGCGACTCTAATAGCCACCGCAGGCTCCGCGATCGGGGCAGTCGCAAGCTACCAGAC
>CALMAP010000338.1:2629-5836 GCA_937859825.1 uncultured Terriglobus sp.
GGATAAGTACTTACCTCCGCGCTTTCGTGACCGCATGACCCACTGGTCTGAAGAACACTCCTTGCTGTCGGTTGCATTGCCCGCAGTATTGCCCCCACCCGCACCGCTGATGCCGTTTCTGATTGCCGCGGGAGCCTTGCGCATGCCGCGGCGAACGTTCTACCCGAGTTTTTTAATCAGCCGGTTTCTGCGCCACGCCTTCTTCGCTTGGCTCGGGGTGCGCTATGGGCGCGCAATTATGCCGCTGTACAACCGCCTCACAGAGGAATACGGGTGGATCCTGCTGCTGGTCGTCTGGGGCTCGGTTCTCTTTGCAGCGGTGTATGCATTCATCAAGCTGAGAACTGCCCGGAAGGCCCTGCGACCTCGGTCTGGGATCGCTTCGGCTGCCGTCAGAACTCCCAGCGAAGCAGCGTAGCGCCCACAGTAAACCCGGCACCCACGCTGGCCAGCAAGACCAGATCACCCTTCTTCAGACGTCCTTCGCTGATGGCCGTCCCCATTGCCAGCGGGATCGTCGCGCCCGTAGTGTTGCCGTAGCGATCGATATTGATAACGACCCGCTCAAGTGGCATACCCAGCCGCTCTGCCGTGGCAAGAATGATACGGCGGTTCGCCTGGTGCGGAATAAACGCCGCGATTTCGCTGCCTGTGATGCCGTTACGCTGGAGCACACGTTCGCTGGCTTCCATCATCTTGCGGACGGCGAACTTGTACACGGTCTGCCCGTCCTGCTTGATGTAGTGCAGGTGATCTCGCACGGTCTGCTCACTCGGTGGCCGCAGCGAACCTCCCGCGGGCATACACAGGCTGTCACCGCCGGAGCCGTCTACCTCATGCCAGAAATCAACCAGGCCAACTTCGCCTTTCTCGCACGGCTCGATCAGAACGGCACCTGCACCATCACCGAACAAAATACAGGTGGAGCGGTCGGTGTAATCGACGATGGAGCTCATCGTATCCGCGCCGACCACGAGCACCTTGTCGTGCGCTCCGCTTTCCACCAGCTTGGCGCCAACCTGCAACGAATAAGTAAAGGCAGAGCAGGCCGCCGACAGATCGAAGCCCCACGCCTTGCTCGCTCCCAGCTTGTTCTGGACGAGGCAGGCCGTGGCGGGAAAGAGCATGTCTGGCGTGACAGTCCCGACAATGATCGCGTCAACCTCACCGGCATCGACCTTTGCATTTGCCAGGCAGGCACGCGCTGCCTCAGTGGCCAGATCGCTGGTGGCGATGCCCTTGTCCACAATGTGGCGCTCACGAATGCCGGTACGCTCCAGAATCCAGGCGTCCGTGGTCTCAACGATGGATTCCAGGTCTTGGTTCGAGAGGATGCGAGGCGGTACGTAGGTCCCCACCGCTGAAATCTTTGCCCGCCGCGCAATGCGCGGCTTCAGTTCCAGAGCCAATGCACTTTCCTTTCGGCGCACGGCAGTGCGGCGCACGAACACACCTGTTGAGCATACTGCGAGTGTCTGGAATGTGTTGGACGGTAAGGCTCAGGGGGAATGCAAAAGAACCGGGTTTACCCACTGCGCACATACTAGCCCGTTACCGTTGCTTCCTTCCGGACCTGGCGGGATTGGCGGGATTACGTCGCGTAGGACCCGGCTCAGGAGTTATCTTACCATCCCATTCGCGATAGACTGGTAGATGTGCCGACCGACGAAATCATCCAGGCAGAGGTGCCTACGATCGTGGGAGCAGCCGTACTCCCGCGCATAGGTTTTGTCTCGCTCGGCTGTCCCAAGAACCTGGTCGACAGCGAAGTGATGATGGGACTACTGCACCACGCCGGTGCCGAGTTGACGCCTTCCGCTGAAGACGCAGACATCATCGTGGTCAATACCTGCTCATTTATCGATTCGGCAAAGCAGGAGAGCGTAAACACCATCCTGGAAATGGCGGAGCACAAGATTGCCAAGGGCGGCCGGGCACAGAAGCTGATCGTCGCCGGATGCCTTGTCGAGCGTTATCGAGACGAGATCCGCAAGAACATTCCCGACGTGGACGCGGTGCTTGGCACGGGCGAACTGGACGCCATCCTTTCCGCCGCGGGCCTGCAGCCAAGGCCGGTACCGAGCACGTCGCCATTCACGATTCTCGGCAGCATACCCTCCCTGCAGCAGCTGGAACACGGTGACCGCGCCGTGAACGCGACAGCGCATGACCATGTGCACCTGGAACTTGGTGGCGCGGCGGCGCTGGAAGTTGAGATGGCGCAGAGCAATCTTTCCGCCGCAACGCTGGCGGAAAGCTCACTGATTGATCGCGCATCGAGCGCCGTGCGCAAGCATTCGCAAATGGACGTGCCGGAGCAGACTTCCCGCCCGGAGGGCGATCTGCGCGAGCAGCAGGGCCGCTTCAGCCGCGAGGCATGGGATGGCGCAACCGCTGCACTGCCGAGCTACCTGTACAGCGATGAGACGCCGCGCATCCTGACCACGCCACGCGCCTCTGCCTACATCAAGATCGCGGAAGGCTGCGACCACCCCTGCGGCTTCTGCATCATCCCGCAACTGCGGGGTAAATTCCGTTCACGGCGCATCTCGTCCATCCTGAACGAAGCAGAAAATCTGGTGCGCCAGGGTGTGCGCGAAATCACACTCATCGGGCAGGACACGACCTGCTACGGCGAAGACCTCGGAATCAAGGACGGCCTTGCGACCCTGCTGGAAGCGCTTGCCTCCATGAACGTGGAAGGACTCGGTCGAATCAAGTGGCTGCGCTTCCTCTATGCCTATCCCAACAAAGTCACGACAAAGCTGTTGGAGACGATTGCCGCGCACGACAACATCGCGAAGTATCTGGATGTACCGCTGCAACACGCCTCGCCCACGGTGCTGAAGCGTATGAAGCGCGGCGGCTCCGGTGCAATCTTTTTGCGTTTGCTTGAAAATGCGCGGAGTATTGTGCCCGAAATTGCAATTCGTACAAGTTTCATCGTCGGCTTCCCCGGCGAGACGGACGCAGAGTTCGCCGAATTGGAAGCGTTCATAAAGGCAGCAAAGATCGATTGGCTTGGGGTGTTCAGCTACTCAGACGAGGAGGGTGCAGCGGCGTTTGACCTAGGCGAGAAAGTGCCCAAGCGGACCATCGAAGCGCGACGTCGCCGGCTGATGCGCACGCAATTGAAAATCAGCGCAAAGGCACGCGCCGCACAGGTGGGGCGCGTGGTCGAAGTGCTGGTTGAAGGCGAGTCGGAAG